>DASRES010000081.1 GCA_035651955.1 Acidimicrobiia bacterium | reverse complement strand
GGGCTCGTCGCGGAAGTAGCCGCGGCAGACGTTCGGACCGCGCACGAGGATCTCGCCGTCGGCGGGATCGATGCGGACCTCGACGGTCGGCAGCGGCGGCCCGACGGTGCCGATGCGGATCCGCTCGGGCGGGTTGAGCGTCGTCGGCCCGCAGTCCTCGGTCTGGCCGTACACCTCGCCGACGCGCAGGCCGACGCCGTGCAGCCACCCGAGCAGCTCTGCGGGGACGGGTGCAGCACCCGAGACGAGCACACGCGCGCGGTCGAGGCCGATGCGGGCGCGGATCTTCGCGCCGACGAGCCGGTCGAGGACCCGGTACAGCACGCGCTTCGTCGCGGGCATCGGCGCGCGGCCCTGCTCGCTCGCGACCCAGGCCGGCCCGAGCGCGAAGTAGCGGCGCGCGAGCTCGCGCGCGACGCCCGTCTGCCTGCCGACCTGCTCGAGCACGCCGTCGTGGATCTTCTGCCACACGCGCGGGACCGCGAAGAAGATGGTCGGCCGGCAGGCGGGCAGGTCCTCCGGAAGCGTCGCGAGGCTGCGCGCGAACCACGTCTCACCGCCCGCGACGATCTGCCCGAAGTGGCTCACGGTCCGCTCCGCGATGTGGCTGAGCGGCAGGAACGACAGGAAGCGGTCGTCCGGGCTGATCGGCACGACGGCCGTGATCGCGTCGACGGTCGCGACGATGTTCGCGTGGGTGATCATCGCGCCCTTCGGCGGCCCGGTCGTCCCGCTCGTGTACACGATCGTCGCGAGGTCGTCCGGTGTGACGGCCGTCGCGCGCTCTTCGACGGCACGCGTGTCGGCTCGCAGGTGCTCGCGACCCTCCGCACGCAGCGCGTCGAACGACGTGACGAAGTCGTCGAGCGTCACGCCGGTCGCGTCGAAGACGACGACGCGCGCCAGCTGGTCGAGCGCGTCCCGTCGTTCGAGCACCTTCGTGAGCTGCTGCGCGTCTTCGACGAAGCACACGCGCGCGCTCGAGTGACCGAGGATGTACTCGACCTGCTCGGGCGAGCTGGTCTGGTAGACGGGCACGGTCACACCGCCCGCGCACAGCGTGCCGACGTCCGCGACGTGCCACTCGAGTCGGTTGACGGACAGGACGCCCACGCGATCACCGGGTTCGACACCGGAGCGCGTCAGCGCCGCGGCGACCTCGTCCACCGCGGCGCCGTACTCCGCCCACGACACCTCGGCCCACTGGCCGCCGACGTTGCGGCGGAGCGCGGTCCGGTTCCCGAGCGAGCGGACCCGGTCGCGGAAGATCTCGACGATCGTCGACGCGCCGCCGCGGATCGTTGCGCCCGACCGTGAGGCCGGGACCGACGAGGTCATCTCCGCCATCGTGCCAGCTTCCGGCCGCCTGCGCGACGGACAACTCGGGCCAACTGCGCTTTCCGGCCTGGATGAGGGCAGGGCCCGGCGAACGGGCTAACGGACGTGCGTGATGTCGCGCGCAGTCCAGAAGCCGGGCTCCGGTCGGTCGGCACGGCCGCCCTTCGCGTACGCGCGCAGTCGCTGCAGCGCGGCGTCGTCCGTGAGCTCGACGACGTCGACGAACGCGGCCGGCCCGGCGGCGCGCAGCGCGAGGTCGGCTTCGCTGCCACGACGGGGGAGGTCCGTCGTCAGGAGGACGAGCGGCGAGTAGTCCTTCGCGTTCAGCACGTGCGCACGGCCGATCGCGCGCCAGACGGACTCCGTGCGGAAGAGCCCGGTGCGTGTCACGGCGAAGGCGCCGGACACGTCGAAGTACCAGGGCCGGCCGTCGGCGTCCTCGGCGACGAGCGCAACCGTCACACCGGTGCCGCGCAGCCGCTTGTTGCGCGCGGTGATCGTGAAGCCCGCCTGCTCAACGGTGTCCTCGGCGTACGCCGCGACGGGCTTGGCGACGTCCGGCGCGGGTGGGTCATCGCTGAGCGCGTCCGCGACCCGTTCACGCGCGATCGCGGCGTACTGCGGGTCGAGGTCGTAGCCGACGTAGCGGCGGTCGAGGCGCGCGGCGGCGACGAGCGTCGAGCCCGATCCCATGAAGGGGTCGAGCACGAGGTCGCGCTCGTACGTGTAGAGGCGGATCAGGCGTTCGGGCAGCTCGACGGGGAACGGCGCGGGATGGTGCACGCGGCGCGCGCTCTCGGGCGGGATGTCCCACACGTCGAGCGTCGCGGCCATGAACTCGTCGGTCGGGAGCGTCGCGACATGCGGGAGGTCGGCGCGCTCGCGGTCGCGCGCCGACTTCGCGCGGTCGAAGCGGCCCTTGCTCGCGACGACGACGCGCTCGGTCACGTCGCGCAGCACGGGGTTCGCTGGGCTGCGGAACGATCCCCACGCGCAGTTCCCGGCCGCGCCCTCGCCCTTGCGCCAGACGATCTCGCCGCGCAGCAGCAGGTGCAGCTTGTCCTGGAGGATCTCGATGACGTCCGCCGACAGGCTCCGGTACGGCTTGCGGCCGAGGTTGGCGACGTTGACCGCGATCCGGCCTCCGGCTTCGAGCGTCCGCTTGCACTCCGCGAAGACGTCGGTGAGGAGTTGCAGGTACTCGCGGTACGAGCCGGGGATGCCGTCGCGCGTCAGCTCCTCCTCGTACTGCTTGCCCGCGAAGTACGGCGGCGACGTGACGACGAGCGCGACCGAGCCGTCGGGCAGGTCGTCCATGTGGCGCGAGTCGCCGGTGCGGAACGGGTCGGCGATCGGCTCGGGCGCCGCGACGGTCTCGTCGGTCGTGAGCTCGGGTGGCTCGAACCGCTGGTAGAAGCCGGTGGCGTCGTGGCTCTCGCGCCGGCCGACACCGAAGTTCGACGTCGCGGTCGGTCGACGGTCGGCACCGCGGCGCGGCCTCGCGGCGCGCGCGTCGTCACCGGTCACGCGGTGAGCCTACGCGACCGTCGCGCGCACGGGGTCGAATGTCGCGACGCGCGCATTGCACGAGTCAGTCGCGCGTCGGCGCAACCGCGTCGAGGTCGAAGCCCGGCGGGAGTACGAGCAGCCCCTTGGTGACGAAGCCGCGGATGATCGTCGCCCACGTCGGACGCTTGTCGACGAGCGCGCGGAGCTCCGTCGTCGCGTCGTCCACGCGCCCGGCGAACGCGAGCGCGCCTGCGTGGAGGAAGCGGACGTTCTCGTCGTCGGGCAGGGCGCGGCGCGCCGGCACGGACTCCTCGAGCGCGGTCGTCGCGTCGCCCGCGAAGAGCGAGTCGACGGCGCGGTTGTACGCGGCATACGCGCCCGCGACGCGCATCAGCCGCCGGAGCTCCACGAGCGGGCGGTCGTGATGGTCGACCCGCAGGTCGCACACGATCCCGCCGCCCGGCGAGCGCGCCGGCTCACCGTCGACCACGACGATCGCGGCGGACATCCGACCGCGCGCGTCGCCTCCCTCGGCTTCGGCGGCGTCGAGCGCTGCGAGGAGACGCTCGCTGAGCGGGCCGGTCGCGCGCTCGAACGCCCGTCCCATCGCTGGCCACACTGCGGCGCTCGCCATCATGTTCGCCTGGACCGCGTAGCCGTCGCCGATGTGGTGCCCGGCGTAGTCGATGCAGAGCTCGCCGGTGAACGCGGCGGCGCGGCCCGACGCGTCGACGACGCCGACCTGGCGGAGCGCGGCCCCGTCGTCCGCGGCGCGTGCGGCGGCGAGCGCGTCGGACGCCGGGGCACCGCGCTCGAGCGCGTCGAGGCACCGTGGCCCGTAGGCCGGATCGGTCATGGCCTGCGACGCGACGGCGCCGACGCCCGCCCTCGCCCACGGCACCGAGCGACCGACCGCGAACATGCACGTCTGGACGGCCACGCCGAGCTGGCCGGTCTCCGGATCGCGGGCGACGATCGAGTACGTCACCGCTGGTGGTGTAGCAGAGACGCTCGTACCCTGCGATGAGTTCCGAGCCTCTCGATCGTCGTGTCGGGGACGAGCGCCCGGGCGAGGATGGGAGACCGCATGAGCGGTGTGCGCGTGCTGGTGGGGACGCGGAAGGGCGCGTTCGTGATGACGTCGGACGGGACGCGCCACGAGTGGGACGTGCGCGGCCCGTTCTTCGGCGGATGGGAGATCTTCCACGTCGCGGGGTCGGCGGCCGACCCGGACCGGTTGTACGCGTCGCAGTCGACGTCGTGGTTCGGTCAGGTCGTCCAGCGCTCGGACGACGGCGGACGGACGTGGGCACCGGTCGGCAACGACTTCCGCTACGACGGCGACGCGGGTACGCACCAGTGGTACGACGGCACGCCGCACCCGTGGGAGTTCGCGCGTGTGTGGCACTTCGAGCCGTCGCCCGACGATCCCGACACGGTGTACGCGGGCGTCGAGGACGCCGCCCTGTTCCGCTCGGTCGACGGCGGACGAACGTGGAGCGAGCTGCCCGGTCTGCGCGGCCACGGTTCGGGTCCGTTCTGGCAACCGGGCGCGGGCGGCATGTGCCTGCACACGATCGTGCTCGACCCCACGGACGAGAAGCGCATGCTCGTCGCCATCTCGGCTGCGGGCGTGTTCCGCACGGCGGACGGCGGCGAGACGTGGGAGCCGGCGAACCGCGGGCTGCACTCGGAGGGCATCCCGGATCCGGATGCCGAGGTCGGTCACTGCGTGCACCGGCTCGCGACGCATCCGTCGCGGCCGCACGTCGTGTTCATGCAGAAGCACTGGGACGTGATGCGCAGCGACGACGCGGGCGCCTCGTGGCGCGAGGTCAGCGGCGACCTGCCGACCGACTTCGGCTTCGCGATCGACGTGCACGCGCACGAGCCCGACACCGTGTACGTCGTGCCGATCACGAGCGACTCGGAGCACTACCCGCCCGAGGGCCGGTTGCGCGTCTACCGGAGCCGCACCGGCGGCGGTGAGTGGGAGCCGTTGACGCGCGGGCTGCCGCAGGAGCACTGCTACGTGAACGTGCTGCGCGACGCGATGGCGGTCGACCGGTTGGAGCCGTGCGGCGTGTACTTCGGGACGACCGGCGGTCAGGTGTACGCGTCGGCCGACGAGGGTGACTCGTGGGCCCCGATCGTGCGCGACCTTCCGGCCGTGCTGTCCGTGGAGGTGCAGACGCTGCCGTGACCGTGTCGGTGCGTGTCCGCCTCCCGGTTCACCTGCGGACGCTCGCCGGAGTGCCGGGCAGCGAGCTGCGCGTCGACGTCGCGGACGACCGCGTCACGGTGCGGGGAGTGCTCGACGCGTTGGAGTCCGACCATCCGGTGCTCTGCGGGATGGTGCGCGACCGGGTGACGGGTGAGCGGCGCGCGTTCGTCCGGTACTTCGCGGGTGAGGAGGACGTCTCGCACGACGACGTCGACGTGGCGCTGCCCGGCGCGATCGCGAGCGGGCGTGAGCCGTTCTGCGTCGTCGGCGCGATGGCCGGCGGGTGAGCGGGCTCAGCCGGGTCGGGCCCACGCGCGGCCGAGGTCGGTGAGCTCGTTCCTGGCGAACGCCTGGCCGACGGCAGCGTTGAGCTCGCGGCTCAGCGCGGCGTAGCTCGCGCCGTCACGCTCGGGTGTCCACGGCAGGTACGAGAAGAACTGCGACGACCAGTACGCCGACACGAACGGCACACCGGCCTTGCGGGCCCATTCGCCGGTGATGTCCAGGAACCGGATGTCGAGCGGCTCGAAGAACGAGAACGCGTCGAGACGGAACGTCCGGTCGCTCGCGGCCGGGGCGGCCTGCGTCGGCGACGCAACCTTGTACAGGTAGACCTCGTCGGCGACGATCGGCTTGCCGGCCCCGCGCGCGAGCGCGGTGTCCTGGGCGATCGTCGCGGCGATGTGCGCGTTCACCGGATAGATGTGCAGGTCGAGGTAGTCGACGGGTTCCTGGAGGATCGCCTGGTTGTACGTGGGCGCGACCCAGGTGGCCGCGCCCGCGCCGACCTTCGTCGAGCCCCGTGGCCCGATCCCCGCGAGCACGTCGTGGACGTAGCGCGCGCTGCCGGCCGGCGTGTCGAAGTCGTGCACGCCCGTCAGCGCGGCTTCGGTCGTCGGCTCGGCGAGGATCGTGAGGTAGTCGGGACGGACGCGCTCGACGACGATGCGCGCCTGGTCGACCGTGGCGCGGACGAACGCGTCGTACGACCCGTGGAACGAGTAGGAGCACTGCGCGAACACGGTTCCGCAGAACAGGGCTCCGAGCTCGACGTCGACGGTCAGCCCGCGGGCGCGCGCGTGGTCGGCGACGGCCGCGTAGAAGGACGCGTACGCGTCGCCGTCGGGACCGAACTGGGGGAGGAGCATCGGCAGCTTGATGCCCAGGGTCACGCCCTTGATCCCGATGGCGGCGAAGCGGTCCAGCCACCGATCGGCCGCGGTGAGGGTCGCGGGCTGCAGCAACGCGCGCAGCCGGTTGCCGTTCGCGACGAGCAGCTCGGCCGCGTGGACGGGTGATGCCGACGACGTGCTCGGGGACGGGAGCGCGTCGACCGTCGCCTGGTACGCGTCGAGTCCGGCACCGAGGGTCGTCGTGAGCGCGCCGTACTGCGCGGGGATCGGCGCCGGTGCGCTCGTCGGCGGGGTGGGCTGCGTCGACGGGCCGGGCGCCGGCGCGGCCTTGGACGTGGTCGTGTGCTTCGCTGCCGAGCCGCCACCCGACGAGCACGCCGACGCGATCACCGCGCACGCCACGGCGGCGACGAGCGTTCTGGATGCTGACGCCGTTCTCACCGGTCGAAGGTACGACGCGTCCGTGATGCGACAGGCAGCCGGTCGTGAAGTTCTCGTGATGCCGGCGTAGCCTCCGCCGCGATGAGTCGCGGCGTCCCGTCGTCGGCCGGAGACGGCGACACCGTGCAGCTTCCGAGCCGCGATGAGCTCGAGGCCGTCGCCCGTGACGTGCTCGATGCCGACACGTACGCGTACTACGCGTCGGGCGCGGGCGACGAGCGCAGCGTGCACGACAACGAGCGCGCGTGGAGGGAGTGGTACCTGCGCCCGCGCGTGCTCCTGGACGTGCGGGCGCTCGACACGCGCACCTCGGTGCTGGGTACGTCGCTGTCGATGCCGTTGCTGCTCGCGCCGTGCGCGTTCAACGGCTGGGCCCACCCGGACGGGGAGGCCGCGGTCGTGCGCGCCGCCCATCGCGCGGGCATCGTCCCGATCGTGTCGCAGTCGGCGACGCTGCCGTTCGACGAGGTCGCGCGCGCGTCCGACGGGCCGATCTGGTTCCAGTGCTACCCGGGGGCCGACGCCGACGTGAGCGATCGCGTCCTCGCGGGCGTGGTCGGCGCGGGTTGCCGCGCGATCGTCGTCACGGCGGACGCGCCCGTCGGCGGCATCCGGACGCGCGGGATGAGCCGCTTCGCAGCGTCGGCGGACGCAGGCGCGTTCACGACGGGTGGGAACGCGTCGCTGTGGCCGGGGCTCGACTGGGCGGCGGTCGCGCGCATCCGGCGGAGGATCGAGGTGCCGGTCGTCGTGAAGGGGGTGCTCCATCCCGGTGACGTCGAGCGGGCCGTCGAGCACGGCGTCGACGCGGTGATCGTGTCGAACCACGGCGGCCGGCAGCTCGAAGGAGTCGTGCCGACCGCGGTCGCGCTGCCCGGGATCGTCGACGCGGCCGCGGACCGGATCCCGGTGCTCGTCGACGGCGGCGTGCGCGACGGGCGTGACGTGCTGCGCGCGCTGGCGCTGGGCGCGGGCGCCGTCGCGATCGGGCGGCCGTACCTGTGGGCGCTCGCGATCGGCGGCGAGGCCGGCGTGCTCGCGCTGGTCGAGCGGTTCCGCACCGAGCTGCACAACGCGATGGCGCTGACCGGTCAGACGTCCGCGGCGGCCGTCGCGCGCGACGTCGTCGTCACCGATCGGGGCTAGGTTCCGCGCGTGCCTCAGGCCGCGGAGCCGGTGCGGTTCGACCACCTGACGCTGCTCGTCACCGACCTCGACGAGGCGACGCGGTTCCTCGGCGTGCTCGGCTTCCGCGTGACGCGCTCGGTCGTGATCTCGGGCCCGGAGATGGATGCGTACATGGGGATCTCGGGGCTCGAGGCGGACCACGTGACGCTGAGCGTTCCGGGCGCGGAGCCGCACGAGGAGGTGCAACTCCTGCGCTTCCACCATCCGCACGCCGTGCGCGACGCGGGCTCCGGGCACCTGGACCGCGTGGGGTTCAACCACATCTGCTTCCGCGTGAGCGACCTCGACGCGACGGCGGCCGCGTTCGCGGACGCGGGGTTCCACGCGCGCAACACGCCGATGGTGTTCGCGGACCGCAAGCTCGTGTTCCTCGACGGGCCGGGCCACGCGGTGGTCGAGCTCGCGCAGTGGTTGTAGGCGGAGAGGTCGGCCGTCAGCTGGAGAGGCGCGACTCGACGCGACGGTCGGGCACGAGCCACATGAGCGCGACGACGACGTAGAGCGCGACCGCGATCCACTGGTTCACGAAGGCGAGCGGGATCGCGATCGCGTAGATCGCGGGTGAGATCTTGCCCTTCACGTCGCGGCCGATCGCGTCGCGCAGGACGGAGTCGGGACCCTGCATGGCGACGATGCACGACTGGAGCACGTAGTACGCGATCGCGGCGAGGAGCAGCACGACGCCGTAGCCGGCGGTCGGCAGCGACGCGAAGTGGTTCTCGCCCATCCAGGCCGTCCCGAAGGGAAAGAGCGAGAGCCAGAAGAGCAGGTGCAGGTTCGCCCACAGGATCGTGCCGTTGACGCGCTCGGTCGCCTGGAGCATGTGGTGGTGGTTGTTCCAGTAGATGCCGAGGATGACGAAGCTCAGCGCGTAGCTCAGGACGATCGGGACGTCGGGACGGAGCGCGTGCAGGTGCGTGCCGTGCGGAATCTTCAGGTCGAGGACCATGATCGTGATGAGGATCGCGATGACGGCATCGCTGAAGGCCTCGAGCCGCCCCTTCGGCACACGCGGAGGGTACTGCCGCCGTGGCGTCGCGCCGTGGCGTCGCGCGGGGTCTCGCTGGCGTCGTGCGTTGCCGCCGGGCAACCTGAGTGGGTGACGACGTCGGGTGGGCGACGCGGCGGATCCGACGACGAGTCGCTGCTTGCGCTGTTTCGCGCGATCGCGGCGCGAGATGACGACGAGATTGCGCGCCAGCTGGACCGATCGCCCGACTTCGCGACGAGAGCGGTCGAGATCGGCGCGAGCCGCGAACACCCCGACACTTGGTTCCTCACCGAGATCCGTCGTCACGTGTATCGGGGTGACACACCGCTGCACATCGCAGCGGCCGCGTACCGACGAGACATCGCCGAGTCGCTCGTCGCACGCGGCGCGGCTGTGCGGGCGCGGAACCGCCGAGGAGCTGAACCACTGCACTACGCCGCCGACGGGAGTCCGGGCGCGCCGCGGTGGGATCCGGATGCGCAGCGGGACGTCGTCGTCTATCTGATCGACAAAGGCGCCGACCCCAACACGTTCGACAAGAGCGGCGTCGCTCCGCTCCATCGAGCGGTGAGGACTCGCTCCTCGTCGACGGTGAGGGCCCTGATCGAACACGGCGCGGATCCGCGACTGAAGAACAAGAGCGGCTCGACGCCGCTCCACCTCGCCGTCCAGAACACGGGCCGAAGCAACTCGGGGACGGACGCGGCAAAGGAGGAGCAGGCCCGGGTCATCGCCATCCTTCTCGAACACGGAGCGAGCCCGGCGGACACGGATTCGCGAGGCAAGACAGTCGCCGCGGCCGCGTCCAGCAACCGGATCCGCGAGTTGCTCCTCGACAAGTGACGGGCGCGGCGCGCCGTGGTCAGCGACTACGGCTGTCTCATGGCTTCACGTGGAGACGATGGGACTCGAACCCACGACCCCCTGCTTGCAAACGGCGATCAGGCGGTTCTGGGAGTAGGGCGTATTCGCGGAAGTGCTGGTCAGCGGGGCTGGGCGCTACCGCTGAGTGCCCTCGCGTCACCCCGAGTTGCCGTCCGTAGTGGCACGGAAGTGGCACGACGGGCACCCGATCGGTCGCGCGTCAGCTGCATCACGCGCTTCCCCTCGGGTGCCATCACCGTCGACCACTACGGAGACGCACATGCACCCGAACCCCGACGACCGCGACGCGCTGTTCACGCGCGCGCCTGAATCCGCCCCGAAGCTCTCTTACAGACTTGCCGGTGCCGCTACCGGCACCGGCCGAAGCACGCGAAGCACGCGGGACGGCACGCTCGACCCGGCCGTGATGCTCGACGACGCGGCGGCGTTGTTGGAGCCCGAGCCCGGCGTCGATCGCACGCGGACCGAGTCGGTCGACGAGTTCACGCGCCGATACGTGGCGCGCTACGAGCACGCGATGGCGCTCGCGGACGCCGCGTACGAGTACGACGAAGCGTTGCGGCGTGGCGCGATCGAACGACGACGCCTGACGCGCAAGGCCGACGCGATCCGCAATCGACGCCGGCGGGAGTCGGAGCGCGACTCCGCGACGGAACGGCGCCGTCCGAACCACCCGGTGAAGATCGACGTCGACGCCGCCGCGTGGGCGACGGTGAAGGGCGCCGCGTACTGGGAGCGCCTCGCGATGGGCGACAAGGTCGCGCAGCTCGTCGATCGCGCTGTACAGGACCGCGTGGTCCCTCGACGCTCGCCTGCACGGACGCCTGAACGTCGGTTCGCGCGGCTGTTCGTCGACGAGGAGACGTGGGCGGCGTTCCGGGCGTTGGCGCTCGACGCGGACGTGTCCGCCGGCCGGCTCGTCGGTCTCCTGGTCGAGCGTGAAGCGAAGCGTCACGAAGGCGGCGGGCAGTGAACGGCCGGCGCCGGTTCGGCGCGATCCGCAAGCTGTCGTCGGGTCGGTGGCAAGCGCGGTACCGCGATCCGGAGACAAACCGCTACCGCACGGCGGAGACGACGTTCGCCACGAAGACCGACGCGGCGCGGTGGTTGTCGATCCTCGAGGCCGACATGACACGCGGCGTGTGGCACGACCCGAAGCGCGGCGAGGTCCTGTTCGTCGACGTCGCTGAGCAGTGGTACATGACGAAGCAGCACCTGCGGGAGTCCACGAAGTACATCTACCGGACGCTGCTCGACAACCACATCCTGCCGACGTTCGGCGAGCGCGCCGTCGGCTCGATCACGACGCTCGACGTCCAGGTCTGGATCGCGGACCGACACGCCAACACGCGGATGGGAGCGAACAGCGTCGCGAAGACCTACAAGCTGCTCCGTACAGTCATGGAGTCAGGCCTCGACGCGGGCCTGATCCTGCGCAACCCGTGCCGAGTCAAGGGCGCCGGCACCGAGCGGCTGCCCGAGATGCGCTGCGCGACGGTCGAAGAGGTCAGCGCGATCGCGCAAGCAGTCGAGCCGAGGTGGCAAGCGCTTGTGCTTCTGGCCGCGTACAGCGGCCTCCGCTGGGGCGAGCTCGCCGGCCTACGGAGGCGCTACCTCGACCCGCTGCACAAGACGGTCCGCGTCGTCGAGCAGTGCACCCAGGTGAACGGCCGTTTCGTGTGGGGCCCGCCGAAGACGAGCGCGGGGACGAGGACCGTGGTGCTCCCGCAGTTCATCTGCGACGTCATGGTCGAGCACCTGGCGAGATGGAGCGAGCCCGGCACCGAGGGCCTCGTCTTCACGATGCCTGACGGCGCCCCTCTCCGACGGGAGAACTTCCGAAGGCGAGTGTGGCTGCCCGCGTGCCGGAAGGCGGGAGTCGAGGGCGTCCGCTTCCACGACCTCCGCCACACCAACGCGACGCTGGCCGCCGCCAGCGGTGCCCCGCTCCGTGCCGTCATGCACCGCCTCGGCCACGCGTCAGCAGCCGCCGCCCTCCGGTACCAGCACCGCATGGACGGACAGGATCAGACGATTGCAGCCTTCCTCGATAGCGTCGCTATCCCGGTGAGCAACACCCGCGAGCCCCGTAACGCCCAGCATTCCGGACCGCTCGCATGATGTCGCCGGAGCCAACCAAATGAACAGGCCGTCGCCGGCGCGCGGCCCGGCGAATGTCGCGAAAGTCATGCGAGCGACGCTCGCAAGCCCTTCACGCTAACACTCTGGTGGACCGCTCGCATCTCCGGCTTCAGAGATGTCTTCCAATAGGCGCGCGGTTCCATCGTCGAATACTTCGCCCGAGGCGCGCCAGCCGAGTGTATTGAGCCAGTGCGCAAACCCTTCGCCTCAGTATCGAGAACCGATAGCCTTGCATTCACACGCTGGTCCGGAGATGCCATGATCGCGCGAAGACTCTATACGAGCTCTGTAAGCGCTCCATTCGAGATCGCAGATTCCAAGATGTCCGGCACGCCACCGTCTGCATCGTTCACGTGAATCTCGACGTACCTGCTTGCACGAGAGATGGCTAAGTACAGCAGGGATAGAAATCTGCGCCGGACGTGCCCAAGGTGCGCGACACCCGTGTGTGTGTCGGGGAGACCCGCGACTAGCACCGAATCGAACTGCAGTCCACCTACGTACTCGGCTGCCGCTAGTACAGTGCTCCGGCGCGTGTACCTCAAAGCCTCAATATCGTCACGACCTTGAATCACAGAGACATTGCCCAACCGGGCATTACCAGCCGCGGTGATCAGTTGCTCCAAACACGACGGCTCGAGGACGACGACCGCCACACGAGCATCTCCCGTCGCACCCCTCGCCAAGTCGACGGCCCTAGCGAGGACACCTTCGGCCTCTAGGGCCCGCGTTGCGTGACGGACGAGTCGCGGCGTTTCACCGCTAGGAGCGCTCGATTCGACCGCTGACAGGTCGAGCTCCCATTCCTCGCCAAGCCCAAGAGCAGGGTACGTGTCGTTAACGTGCCGCACGAGATGCAAGATCTGCGGCGTGAACCGGTGCACCGTCGAAAGCTCCATGGACCTAATCGTTCCAAGGAACGCGTCTGCCATGCCGCTCTCGCCGCGTGTGATCGCGGCCCGATCCACGTCTACATACATCTCCGCAGGAGACTGCCGCGGGTCTAGCGCCATGAACATACGGGGATACACATCGGGATCACGGGTCAGGTAGTGGAGAACCAGGCGCTCCTGCTCGTTGAAGAGGTGCAGCTCGTCGACGAACACTAGGTCGTACCCCTCGTGCTCGCGACGGATGTTCCAGGTGAATGTCTCCAAGTAGTTCAGGAAGTCGTTGATCAATTGGTCTGACGTCAGCAGGCCCTCGCCCCGGAGTGCGGACACGTAGTTCGAGTAGATGCTCAGCACGAAGGCCCTGTCTGCGTCCGTCTCCAACGGCATCATCCAGGGCGTCCGCTGCACATGTCGGTACTGTGCCTCAGCATTGATGCTCGGGAGAATCCCGTTTGCTGACAGGACGCACGAGAACTCGATCATCAGGTCCCAGACGAACGCGTTGAACGCGCGCGAACCGGGGTCGCTCTCTACCCGCTCGCGAAGCTGACTGGAAACCCTCGATCTGTAAGACAGCCATTCTCCCCGCTTGGCACTCGTCAGCACGTTGTCGATACGTTCCAGCTGAAGTTTCTTTCCGCTCAAGCTGTCCTCGCCGAGAATGTCGAAACCATGGCCTGACCGCTCAGCCGGCAACTTGTCCTGGGCTATCGACAACAGTGGGTAAACCTCGATCGGCGAGACATCGCCAGACTCATCCAGGCGTCTGATGCCCTGATCCACTTGCTCAGCGGTCGCCCAACTGTGCGTCGCGAACAAGATTCGCGTAGAAAGCCCGGCTTCTCGAGCGCCGTAAAGCTCGCGCAGCGCCTTGAGCTCGAGAGCGAGAGTCTTTCCGCTACCGGCAGGCCCTCGCAGCTTGATGGAAAGGTCGGTCGCACTCTCGACGAACTCGCGCTGGTGTGTAGTTAGCTCCGGAAGCCACCTCGAGTAGCTGCGATGGCCCGTCACGGCACCGAAGGTCACCGCGTCGAGATCCAGAACGTTCTGGACGGAAGCGCTGGCCGGTGGCGCGGGAAGCTCAGCAAATCGCTGCCGCGCGGACTCTACGGCGTCGTTCCATTCTTCAACGGTGCGATCTAGTGCGGAGTAATCGGACGAGAACTGCGCGAGATCAGTCTGATGACTCGATGACGTGATCCGCCAGAAGCAGACGTCGCAGCTACCTCGTGGGTGTATCTCCGCGATCCAGCGCAGAGCGCCCTCGTCGCGCGGACAGGCAAAGAACGCAATCAAGTTGTCCTGCCAATACTCGTTCCACGCGAGTGGCAGGGTTACGGGCGGATGCTCGGCCTCCAGGGCAACGCGGTGGACGCGCTCAAGTACCACGCGGTATACGTCGGGTGCGAGCCCGGCAAGCAAGTGCTCGTTCTGCGCGAATACGATCGTTCGGGTCGAAGATGCATCGTCTGAACGATGCAGAATGAAATCAGCCGTCGGTCCATGTACTAACAGAACATCCCACTCGCCATTCTTGGGAATGGTCCGCTCAGCTAACCACCGTTGATCGCCACCATGTTCCAGGACGGCCTGGAGTGAGCGGATGGTAAATACGCAATTGCGACCCATTACGTGTCCTCTGCCTTCACTTGTCGGCTCGCATAATGCGCCATCACCGTGTTGTCGCGTTGATCTTCATAATCCGTTGGTAGACCAATCGCTGAGAATACCTGGGCCAACTGCTGCGTAAGGCGGTAGACATAAGGGGACCGCAGTCGAGCGACCCGGCGCGCGCGAATGGGATTCATATGCAGATCGCGGGGCCGCAACGCGATCTCCGTCTCGTTGATCTCGCGGATCAGTCGAAGATACGCGACGTAGCCCGACCGCTCGGTCGACGTTAGGGCGTTCAAGAAGAAGGCGTCACCTGGAAGCGACCGCACGCGCTCACGGATCTCATCCCAAAGGATCTCGCCTACCGGCCTCTTTGTGCGGCTCGCCCGGCCGCGAAGCGTACGGAGCATCTCGAACTGCGTATCAAAGTCGCCGACGCCGGCGGTGAGGCAGCCCTTAGCGAGGTCAATCAGTTCTGCGAAGGACGGTCGCGCGTCGTCCGGAACGCAGAGGTCGTCAGCGATGCGCGCCGATTCTGCCTCCTTCACCCAGCGATCGATCGCGTCGTCCGCGAGCGGATCAGGGAACTCAGGCCGCCGCTCCGCCTGCAGTTCGCGCACGCGCCTGTGGACCTCATCGAGGACCGGCGTCGAAGCACGCTCCAACTGCCGGGGGAGCACGAACCTCTGCAGGTACTCCGTGAGTTCCAGAACAGGTACATACGACAGGATCCCTGCGTGCTTGTGCAGCGCGATGTCGCAGTCCGCAGTAACGACGATGCCGAGGCGCGCCCAGGGGCCCTGGTACTCGTCAAGGAAGACGAAGACGTCGCCCTGCCTGACAGGCAAGGGATCCGTAAGCTCGTCGCACTCTGAGAATCCCCCCAGTGCAGGGTTGTCGGCGCTCTCCACGCTCCGCTCCCGACAGCTTCGCGCTCTGCCCAGGATCACTAGGAAGGGGCAGACCCGCGCTTCGAGACGGGGAGCGTAGGCTCCCCGTCTTGTGGCACGGAAGTGGCACGCGGATGGCGCGGCGGAGGGTGGACACGCCGGCAGGACGCGCGACGACCCTGCTGACCTGGGCTTTCGCGGTGGAGACGATGGGACTCGAACCCACGACCCCCTGCTTGCAAAGCAGGTGCTCTAGCCAGCTGAGCTACGTCCCCGCTGGTCGGCGATCGTAGCGGTCGGTCGGGGAAACGGCGTCCGGGCCTCAGCCGGACTCCGCGGGCAGGACCATCGCGAGCTGACGGCTCATCGCGACGAGCTCGCCGTCCTCGTCCCACAGCTCGCCGTCCTCCTCGAGCAGGCCGTCGCGCAGCACACGGGTCCGGAACACCGCCCGCAACCAGCCCGGCGCGGGATGCCCGCGCAGGTGGACCGTGAGCTCGAGCGTCGGCACCCAGGACGCGCTCACGACGTCGAGGATCGGCGGCGGGAACCCGTCGGCGAACAGCACCAGCGACAGAAGATCGGCCGGACGGCCGTCGACAAACCGTGTCCAGCCCGCGATCCGCGGGACACCGCCCCGCTCGCCGCGCGACCAGCCGAGCAACTCGGGCAGCCTCGTATCGAAGCGGTGCATGATCGTCGGCGGCGCGCCCACGCCTGCCGGTGGTCGGCCGCTCACGATCGGGACGCACTCCTCGACCGGCGGCAGCTCGGGCGGTGACGCGTCCACGAGCGTCGGGCCGTGCACCTCGCCGAGGTCGCCGAACGTCGCGAGTGCCTGGATGCGCGGCCTTCCGTCCTGCACGAGCGCGCCCGACGCCGTCGCGAAGCGGCGACCGGAGCGCACGACGTCCACGTCGACGTGCGCAGCGCCGTGATCAGGAGGGCGGAGAAAGTGCGCGGTCACGGTCAACGGATCAGGCGCGGCAACGGCGTCCGCCATCGCACGCACCACGATCGCGAGCGCGTACCCGCCGTTCGGGTTGACGCCGATGTCCCAGCGGTCGGAGACGTCCGCCCGCCACCGGTCGCCGGCCCGCTCGACCGCGGTGTCCTCGTCGAACTCGAACGCCACGATTCCTCAACTTATCGGCGTCGCGAGCACCCTCTCATCGCGGCCTCATCGCCGCTCGGCTGAGCTTCGCCCGCCGCCAGCTGCATCGTGGCGGCCGTCGGGGCGCGCGCGGCAACGTATGCGTCCCCATCGACACGAACGGAACCGATGACCGAGACGCCGATCCGCCGAATCCTCGTCGTGGCCGCGGTCGCGGCCGTCGCGCTGGCCGCATGCTCGTCGGGCGGCGGGTCGCACGCCTCGAAGTCGGCGAAGGGCAACGCGACGAGCACGACCGTTGCGCACGCGGTCGCGTCGTCGACGTCGACGACCGTTCCGTTCAACGGCGACGTCTACGCGTACACGCGCGCGGGGATGTTGAGCCCGGCGGTCGCCGGCGTGCCGACGCGTGTCTACGTCCCCAACAGTGAGGCGAACACCGTCGACGTCATCGACCCGACGACGTACAAGGTCATCGAGCACTTCGCGACAGGTGCGCTCCCGCAGCACGTGACGCCGTCGTGGGACCTGCGCACGCTCTACGTCGACAACGACCGTGGCAACACGCTCACGCCGATCGACCCGCGCACGGCCGCGCCGGGCACGCCTATCGCCGTCGAGGACCCGTACAACCTCTACTTCACGCCCGACGGCTCGAAGGCCATCGTCGTCGCGGAGCGCCTGCACCGCCTCGACTTCCGCGACCCGCACACGTGGAAGCTCATCAAGAGCGTGTCCATCGGCCCCGCGGGCGTCGACCACCTCGACTTCACCGCGGACGGGTCGCAGCTCGTCGCGAGCTGCGAGTTCTCGGGCTGGCTCGAGCGCGTCGACGTCAACACGATGACCGTCACGGGCTCGTTGCGGGTCGGCGGTCAACCGATCGACGTGAAGCTGTCGCCCGACGGGACCGTGATGTACGTCGCGAACCAGTCGCGAAGCGGCGTGTCCGTGATCGACCCGGCGACGATGCGCGAGGTGCAGTTCATCCCGACGGGGTCGGGCGCGCACGGTCTGTACCCGAGTCGCGACGGCAAGCTGCTCTACGTCAGCAACCGCGCGGCCGGCTCCATCTCCGTGATCAGCTTCGCCACCCGCTCCGTGATCGCCACCTGGCACATCGGAGGATCGCCCGACATGGGCGGCGTGACCGCGGACGGCAGCCAGCTGTGGCTCAGCGGCCGCTACAACTCGGTGGTCTACGTGATCGACACGGCGACGGGCCGCGTGATCCACACCATCCCCGTCGGCAACGGCCCGCACGGGCTCGACGTCTTCCCGCAGCCCGGCCGCTACAGCATCGGACACACCGGCAACTACCGCTGAGCCGTCGTCGAGCTCATCCGACGGCGAGCTCGACGGCGCCGTTCACGTACGACGACGGCGCGGCCTCGCCACCGACGAGATAGGCGGTCGAGCCGATGACGGCCGCGCCCGCGTCAGAGATCGCGCGCGGCAAGTGCGCGACGGTGTGCAGCGAACCCGTTGCCGGGTCGAGCTCGGAGACGTCGTCGGTCCAGCTACCGGCGACGTGACCACCGAGGACGTACACGTGGCCGTCGAGCGTCACCGCGGTCGCGTGCGAGCGCGTCTGCGGCATGCGCGCGAGCACCGACGCCGCGCCGGTCGCGAGGTCGATCACCTGCACCGCGTTCGTGTCCACGCCCGCGTTCTCGCCGCCGCTCGTCGCGCCCCCGACGACGAACAGCTTCCCGCCGACGACCGCGACCGCGGGGTACCGCACGGGGACGGGAAGACGTGCGATCGAGCGGAACGCGACGCCGTCGCTCGTCGCGAGCACGTCGGGAACGAGGTTCGTGCCGTCGTACCCGCCGACGACGTACACCGTGCCGTCCGCCGACGCCGCGCTCACGTCGGCTCGGCGCGTCGGCAGGTGCCCGATGACACGCGCCGCCGCGCCCGCGGTCGTGAGCTCCTGCACGGCATCCGTCGTTGCCGACGAGCCGCCGCCGAACACGACCGGCCGTCCGCCGACCAGAGCACCGGCGGCGTCGTGCACCGCCATCGCGAGTGACCCGTCGGACCGGGCCGCGCCCGTCGTCGCGTCGACGGCGAGGACCGCGGCCGTCGTGCCGCCGACGGACGTACCGCCGAGCACGACGAGCTGGTTCCCGACCGCGACCACGACCTCGCGCGCGAGCGCGTGCGGCAACGACCACGGCGCGACGGAGACACGCACGGTGGCGGGTGCGGGCGCGGCGGTGGTGGACGTCGGCGACGACGGCGCGCGCGTGGTGGCGCCCGTGGTCGTCGCACCGTGCCCACCCTTGCTCGCGCTGCTCGAGCACCCGACGACGCCGAGCGCGAGCGCGACGAACGAGGCGCACGTCGCCGCGCCGCGCACGCGACGACGCGTCACGACGCGACCGGGACGCCCTCGAACACCGCGGCGCGCACGCCGCGCGCCGAGAGCTCGCCGAGGAACGGCACCGCGCTCACCAGCGTGGCGAGACTGTGCGCACCCGCCGGCCGCGCCTCGGCGAGCACGTCGAGCGCGCCGGCGAGCGCGGCCGCGGTGACCGCGAGAACGCTCCCGGCGGCGGTCGACGTCTGCTCGATCACGCCGTACACGATGCTCTCGCGCGCACGACCACGGCTGCCCCATACCTCGACGCGCGCGGCACCCCATCCCGCGCCCGGAACCGGCGGGCGGAGCCATCGCAGCACGGGCCGCTGCTCGGGCGGCTCCGCGTAGCGAACGGTGACGTGCGACAGCCCGGCGAAGCTCGACGCGAGCAGCTCGACACCGTTCGCCACGAGCGTGCACTCGAGCGCGCCGATCGGGTCGGGGAACCACACGAGCTCCGCACCCACGCGACGGCGCGACTCGACGAGCTGCCCGTCGTGCCACTCGAGCGCGTGCTCGTGTCGCGCGCGACGAACCGTCGCCGCGGACGCGGGCCCGGCCGCGCCCGCACGCGCGACGTGGACCTCGTCGACCGTGTCGAGCGCTCCGGCCGCGTGGCGGGCGAGCACATCGGAGAGGCCGGGCGCGAGCCCGCAGCCGACCGCGATCGCGACGTCGCGCGTGCGTGCGTCACGATCACGCGCAAGCAGGTCGTGGAGGATGCGCGTGTCGTCGCACGACGACGCGAACGGGACACCGACCTCGAGCGCGCGGTCCGCGACGAGCGGGTCGGCATCGCCGTTCGCCGCGCAGGCCACCGCGTCGACGCCGTCGGGCAACGGTGCATCCGCGCTCCAGTCGATCACCTCGACGCGATCACCCAGCGCGTCGGCGACCATCTCGGCCCGGTCGGACCTGCGGTCGGTGACGAGCAGCCGGTCGACGGCGGGGGTATCGATGATCTGGCGGGCGGCACGGGCCCCGACCGCGCCGAGACCAACCAGGAGGAGCGTCGTCATCGGGCGGCGTCCGACGTCAGCGGAAGTCCGGGCCCTGCAGCTCGCGCCAGCCGCCGCTCGTCGGCGGGACACCTCCGGTGCCGCGCAGGCGGATGACGCCTCCCACGAGCGCGGCGATGACGGCGACGAGCAGACCCCGGCGGAACACCCTCACGGCGGCGAGTGTACCGACACGCACACGAGCACCCGCAGCCCGCCTCGCGGGCGCGACGCCCGCTCAGCTGATCGTGATGTCGGACGGCTCGACGCCGCCCGCGACGGGAGGCTCGGGCTCCGTCTGCAGGAGCACGTACCGATGCACGATCGCGGCGATGACGCCGCCGACGAGCGGCGCCACGATGAACAGCCACACCTGCCGGAGCGCGTCACCCCCGAGCACCACCGCGGGACCGAGACTCCGGGCCGGGTTGACGGACGTGCCGGTGATCGGGATGCCGAGCAGGTGCACGACGGTGAGCGCCATCCCGATCGCGAGCCCGGCGAAGCCGGCCGACGCGACGTAGCTCGTCGCCGACAGCACGACGAGGACGAACAGGAACGTGAGCACGACCTCGGCGCCGAACGCGCCGCTCACGTTGATGTGCACGAGCGAGTGCTTGCCCCAGCCGTCGGCGCCGAGACCGGTCGTCGAGCGCGAGTACTGGGGCGACCCCTCGAAGATCGCCCACAGCACGACGGCCCCGACGATGCCGCCCGCGAACTGCGCGATCCAGTATCCGATCGCCTCGCTGATCGTCATCCGGCCCGACGCGACGAAGCCGATCGTGACGGCCGGGTTGACGTGACATCCCGAGATCGGGCCGATCGCGTACACGAGCGCGAGCAGCACGAGCCCGAACGCGAACGCGGTCGTCACGACACCGGCCGAGGTGCTCGCGCCCGCGAACTTGAACCCGAACGACAACGTGGCGACGCCGACGGCGAACACCACGAGCATCATCGTGCCGAGGAACTCGGCGACGAGCTTCCGACCGTCCACGGGCGCGCCTCCCCGTCCGGCGACCCGCGGATGATCGCGCCGCAAGCCGTCGAGTGCTATCACCCTCGCGGCGACTGCTGCTGCGCGACCCCGACGCCGACCCGATCGCCATCATCGGTGCGCGTCGTTAGCCTTCGCGCGCGAGTCGCGCGACCAGGAGGAAGCGATGGGCCTCTACCGGGAGCAGATCCTCCCCCGCGTGCAGGACAAGGTCATGTCGGTCGCGCGGATGCGCGACGTACGGGCACGCGTCTGTGCCGGCCTGAAGGGTCACGTCGTCGAGATCGGCTTCGGGACGGGCCTCAACGCGACGTACTACCCGGGCGAGGTGACGAAGGTGTACGCCGTGGAGCCGTCGCGCGTGTGCATGCGCATCGCACGACCGAGGATCGAGCAGGCAGCGGTCCCCGTGGACGCGGCCGGTCTGACCGGTGAGCGTCTCGATCTGCCGTCGGGCGCGTTCGACGCGGTCCTCTCGACGTGGACCCTGTGCACGATCCCCGACGTTCAGTCCGCGTTGGCGGAGTTGCGCCGCGTCCTCAAGCCGGGTGGCACGTTGCACTTCGTGGAGCACGGCCACGCGCCGGACCCTGCCGTCGCGCGGTGGCAGCATCGCATCGAGCCGGTGTGGAAGCCGATCGCGGGCGGATGCCATCTCACGCGCCGCATCGACGAGCTGATCGAGGGCGCGGGGTTCGCCGTCGAGTCGATGGACCGCTACTTCATGGACGGCGAGCCCAAGTCCTTCGGGTACACGTTCGAGGGACGGGCGACCAAGCCGTGACCGTTCGGTCCGGTCAGTCAGTCAGTCAGTGGGGCTAGGTGGAATCGAACCACCGACCTCACCCTTATCAGGGGTGCGCTCTAACCGACTGAGCTATAGCCCCGGGGAGACGTTCACGTTACCCGAGCGGCTGTCGCGTCAGATCCTCGGGCCGATGTCGTCCTCGACGATCACGACCTCGACGCCGCCGACGAGCTCGGCGAACAGGTTGTAGAACGCGGCGGCGACCACGGTGATGATCGTCATCAGCGCGACGAGGACGAGACCGACGAGGATCGTGCCCTCGAGGATCTGCGCCGACAGGAACTTGAAGTCCTTCGAGCTGAGCAGGTCGCCCATGAAGTGCTCGACGTCGTGGATGACACCGAACGCGTCGGCGATCAGCCACAGCACCACACCGGCGACGATCGTCACGATCAGGCCACACAGGTAGAAGCACAGCGACAGCTTCAGCACCGACCACAGGTCGAGCTTCTGCACGGTCTGGCGGTAGCGGCGCTGGGGAAGGCGCGCCGCCGGGCTCACCGGGAGCGCGTCGCGACCCGCCTTCTTCGATCGTCTGGACGCGGCACCCGACGCCGGGTCGACCGCTGCATCGAATCGGGCCACGTCCCTACTCCCCGTCGGCCTCCAGGACCGGCGCGACGGCTACGACGTTCTCGCCCTCACCGAGGCGGGCCACCCGGACGCCCGTCGCGTCCCGCCCCTGAGAGGAGATCTCGCTGGCTCCCATGCGGATGATATTGCCGCCCGAGGAGAAGACGAGGATCTCGTCGTCCGCGCCCACCATGAACGCGGCGACGACCTCGCCGCGACTCGCCGTGACGCGCATGCCGCGCACACCTTGCCCGCCGCGTCCCTGCCGGTTGAACCGGTCGAGCTTCGTCCGCTTGCCGTGGCCGCTCGAGCTCACGAAGAGCATCACCGCGTCGTCGCGCGCGACGTCGCAGGAGACGACCGCGTCCTGCGCGTTCTTCAGCTTCATGCCCCGCACACCCGCGGTGGCACGGCCCATCGCGCGGACATCGTCCTCGCTGAACCGGATCGTCATGCCGGCCTTCGACACCATGAAGATGTCGTCCGAGCCACGGGTCTGCACGACACGCACGAGCTCGTCGTCGTCGCGCAGGTTGATCGCGATCAACCCGGTCCGCAGCGACGAGTCGTACTCGGACATCTTCGTCTTCTTCACGATGCCGTGCTTCGTCGCGAAGAACAGGAACGCGCCCTCCTCGTAGGTGCGCGTGTCGATGACCGCCTGGATCTTCTCGTCCGGTTGGAGCGCGACGAGGTTCACGAGCGCGGTGCCGCGCGCGGTGCGTTCCTTCATCGGGATCTCGTGGGCACGCAGCCGGTACACGCGGCCTCGGTTCGAGAAGAACAGCAGGTACGAGTGGGCGGTCGTCTGGAGCAGGTGCTCGACGTAGTCCTCGTCACGCAGGTTCCCGCCCTTGACCCCCTTCCCGCCCCGGCCCTGGCGGCGGAAGGCGTCGACCGGGACCGTCTTGACGTAGCCCTTGTGCGAGAGGACGACGACGACCTCTTCGTCCTCGATGAGGTCGAGCACGTCGAGGTCGCCGGTGTCGTAGGTGATCTCGGTGCGCCGGTCGTCGCCGAACTCGTCCCGGACCTCGATGAGCTCCGTCTTGATCACGCCCCGCAGCTTCTGCTCGTCGGCAAGGATCGACTCGAGCTCGGCGATCGTCGCGGTCAGCTCCTCGTACTCCTCACGCAGCTTCTGGCCCTCGAGCTGGGCGAGCCGGCGCAGCTGCATGTCGAGGATGTGGCTGGCCTGGATCTCGGTGAACGAGAACGGCTCCGCCATCAACGCCTCGCGCGCGGCGTTGGCGTCCTCGGAGCCGCGGATCAGCGCCACGATCGCGTCGATCATGTCGAGAGCGCGGATCAGGCCCTCGACGATGTGCGCGCGGTCGCGCGCCTTCTTGAGCCGGTACTCGGTACGGCGGCGGACGACCTCGACCTGGTGGTCGACGTACACCTGGATCGCCTGCTGGAGGTTGAGCAGACGCGGCACGCCGTCGACGAGGGCCAGCATGTGGCACGGGAAGTTCGTCTGCATCGGCGTGTGCTTCCACAGCTGGTTCATCACCACCTGTGCGTTCGCGTCGCGCTTCAGGTCGACGACGAGCCGCGTGGAGTCACCCGACGACTCGTTGCGCACGTCGCGCACGCCGTCGATCTTCCGCTCGTTCACGAGCTCGGCGATCTTCTGCCCGATCACCTCGACGGACGTCTGATACGGCACCTCGGTGACGACGATCCGCTGCGTGCCCTTGCGGTCCTCGTCGATCTCAGCGACGGCGCGCATCTTCACCGAGCCACGACCGGTCCGGTACGCGTCGAGAATGCCCGCACGACCGAGGATGAGCGCGCCGGTCGGGAAGTCGGGACCCTGCACGAACTGCATGAGGTCGTCGGGTGTCGCGTCGGGGTGGTCGATGAGGTGGACGCACGCGTCGATCACCTCACGCAGGTTGTGGGGCGGGATGTTCGTCGCCATCCCGACCGCGATGCCGCCGACCCCGTTGACGAGCATGTTGGGGAAGCGCGCGGGCAGGACGACCGGTTCGTTGTTCTGGCCGTCGTACGTCTCCGCGAAGTCGACGGTGTCCTCGTCGATCTCGCCGAGCAGCTGCATCGCGAGCGGAGCAAGCCGGGCTTCGGTGTTGTGGTTGACGAACCCGTTGGCGAGGAAGGCGTGGCTCTCGGAGTCGACCCGGATCGAGTAGACCGGTTGGACGCCCGCATCCTCGACCGACTCGACCGTCGCGAAGTACCAGTCGTTCGCGACGAGCGGCGTGATGACACGCTGGCACTCGTCGCTCGGGATGTGCGCGAGAACCTCGCGGCCTTCGCCGCGGTCCCACCGGTCGATCGCGTCGAGCGTGTGCTTCTCGAGCCACTTCTTGTCGGCCCCGCGCGCACCACTCGCGTCGCGGATGTACTCGGCGACGAACGGGATGCGGTCGGTGGTGCGCGTGCTCGGGCCGACCGGGACCTGCGCGAGCTCGCGCTCGAGCTTGTCCTGCTTGGCGCCGAGGAAGCCGACGTACGAGGCGAAGCGCGCGGCGTCGCGGCGGTTGCCGATGAACAGCTCGATCTCGCCATTGGCGTAGTGCGCTTGACGGGCGACGATGCCGAACTCGAGCAGCAGGAGCTGGACGTCCTTGGCGAGCTGTTCGCTGCGAGTCGAGTAGCAGACCTGGATGCTGTTGCGTGGGTGCAGCGACGACGAGGCGTCCCCCTCGAACAGCGCCTGCAGGAAGACGCGCTTGAAGTCGGGGCTCGCGGTCCACACGAACGACGGCACCCGCTTGTCGGCGCTGCGCAGATCTGCGAGTTCACCAATCCCGCTCTCACGGAACTGCTGCGAGTGAGTGTCGAGGCGGTAGAGAGCCTTGCCCGACGGTTGTGCGACCGTCCGGACACGGCGATACCCGCCGACGAGGAAGTCGAACGCGTCGAGGACCGCTGCGAAGTACGCGCCATCGGTGTTCGCGAATCCGACGCTCTTCTCCGTTGCCCAACCCTCGGCGACCATCGCGCCCGCGAGCAGAGCGAGCTTGCGATCGCGGTCGGTGAGCTCGCCGAGCTCGTGCTCGCGCGCACGCGAGATCACGACGCGCGCGCCGGGCTCGATCTCCTCGAGCAGCTTCCACTGGAGCATCGGCACGCCGGCGATGCGTTCGACACACAGGACCGGATGGTTGGAGGTGCCGGTCAGCTCGAACCCTTCACGCGTGCGCAGACGCAGCGCCGGGTGGTCGCCGCTGTGGAACAGCTTCGTCGCGCGAACCGGATCGCCGTACTCGTCGCGGACCTTCAGGTCGACGTCGACCTCCGAGTTGGGCTCGATCTCGGCAAGCTCGTCGATGCGCCGCGTCGCACCCTCGACACGAACGAGTGTGTCGCCGGTCACACAGTACCTCATGGCCGCCGGGCGGTCGTTCGGGTCGGGGGAGCCGAAGTTCCCGTGACCGTCGATGAGCGGGTACCGGAGCGAGAAGTCCTGCGCCATGCGCGCGAGCGCGTCGTAGATCGCGGTGTCGCCGTGCGGGTGGTACTTGCCCATCACGTCGCCGACCGCGGTCGCGCACTTGCGGTGCTGACGGTCGGGACGCAAGCCGCCCTCGTACATCCCGTACAGGATCCGGCGGTGTACGGGCTTCAGCCCGTCGCGCGCGTCCGGCAACGCGCGCGCGGTGATGACCGACATCGCGTAGTCCAGGTAGGAGCGCTCCATCTCCTCCTGGATCTCGATGGGCTCGATGTTGCCCAGCGTCTGCTGGTCGTCGGGCATGCGCCGACACCCCTTCCCGACTCGGTTTCCTTGGCTCCCTCGGGCCGGCCCGTCCCGCGCATCCGCGCACGGGCCGGCTTCGTCCGCGCCGACCCGCGCACAGCTCGATCAGATGTCGAGGAAGCGCACGTCCTTCGCGTTCTCCTGGATGAAGTCGCGCCGACCCTCGACGTCGTCACCCATCAACGTGGAGAAGATCTCGTCCGCGATCGCGGCGTCCTCGACCGAGATCTGCAGCAGCGTGCGCGTCGACGGGTTCATCGTCGTGACGCCGAGCTCCTGCCAGTCCATCTCGCCGAGGCCCTTGAACCGGTTGACCTCGATCTTGCGGCCCTCGTGTTCGGCCTCGAACGCACGCAGCGCGGCGTCGTCCTTCAGGTACGTGCGGTCGTTGCGTCCGAGATCCGCGCGGTACAGCGGCGGCTGCGCGATGTACACGAACCCGCGGCGCACGAGCTCGGGGAGCTGGCGGTAGAAGAACGTCAGCAGCAGCGTGCGGATGTGCGCACCGTCGACGTCGGCGTCGGTCATGAGGATCACCTTGTGGTACCGGATCTTGTCGCCGTCGAACTCCTCGGCCACGCCGGCGCCGATCGCGGTGATGAGCGCCTGGATCTCCTCGTTCTTGAGCATCCGGTCCATGCGCGACCGCTCGACGTTCAGGATCTTCCCGCGGATCGGCAGGATCGCCTGGAACGACGGGTCGCGTGCGCGCTTCGCGCTGCCGCCCGCGCTGTCACCCTCGACGATGAACAGCTCCGCCTCGTCGGGGTTGCGGGAGGAGCAGTCGGCGAGCTTGCCGGGCATCGCCGCGCTCTCGAGCAGCGACTTGCGACGCGTGAGGTCGCGCGCCTGGCGCGCCGCGAGGCGTGCACGCGCGGCCTGCGTCGCCTTCGACACGATCTGGCGCGACTCGGTCGGGTGCTCCTCCAGCCAGTCGCCCAGCTTCTCGTTCATCGCCTTCTCGACGAGCGAGCGCATCTCGGTGTTGCCGAGCTTCGTCTTCGTCTGGCCCTCGAACTGTGGGTTGCGCAGCTTGACGGAGATGATGGCGGTCAGCCCCTCGCGGATGTCCTCACCCGTGAGGTTCTCGTCCTTTTCCTTCAGCAACCCCTTCGCGCGCGCGTACTTGTTGACCACGTTCGTGAGGGCCTTCTTGAAGCCCTCCTCGTGCATGCCGCCCTCGGTCGTCGCGATGTTGTTCGCGAACGAGTGGATGCCCTCGTAGTAGCCCGTGTTCCACTGCAGCGCGCACTCGATCTCGCCGTTGTCGTACGCCTCGTCGAACGACACGACCCGCTTGAACAACGGCTCCTTCGACGAGTTCAGGTGCTTCACGAAGTCGACGATGCCGCCCGGGAACTTGAAGACCTGCTCGACCTTCGGGTCGGGACGCTCGTCCGTGAAGCGGATCTCGAGCCCCTTGTTGAGGAACGCCATCTCGCGCAGCCGCTCGAGCAGCGTCTGCGCGCGGAACTCCACGTCCTCGAAGATCGTCGGGTCGGGCCAGAAGGTGACGATCGTCCCGCGCCGCTTCGACGGCCCGATCTTCGTGAGCTTGTCCTGGGGGACACCGCCCTTCGCGAAGTGCTGCACCCACTTGCCGCCGTCGCGGTGGATCTCGAGGTCGAGGCGCGTCGACAGCGCGTTCACGACGGAGACGCCGACGCCGTGCAGCCCGCCGGAGATCTTGTAGCCCTCGCCGCCGAACTTCCCGCCCGCGTGCAGGACGGTCATCACGACCTCGGCCGCGGACTTGTTCTTGTAGTCCGGGTGGTTGTCGACGGGGATGCCGCGCCCGTTGTCGAAGACGCGGCAGCCGCCGTCGGCCAGCAACGTGACCTCGATGCGGGTCGCCTCGCCCGCCATCGCCTCGTCGACCGCGTTGTCGACGACCTCGTACACGAGGTGGTGCAACCCGGACGGACCGGTCGAGCCGATGTACATCCCCGGGCGCTCGCGCACCGGCTCGAGGCCCTTGAGAACGGTGATGTCCTTTGCCGCGTATGCCACGCGCGCGCACCTCGTCGGGATGGAGTCGAGGGCCGGGCCCGAACCCTTCGGAGTGGGGGTGCCGACCGGCGGGCGTCAGGTGGAAAACCCGACGAAAGACCTGGTCAGGGCCCGTATTGCCACTCCTGTCAGTGTACCAGACGGGTGTGACGCCCTCGTGCTCCTCCGACCGCGCGCGGTAGCCGGGTCAGCGGCGTCGTGCGCCGCGACCCGCCGGCTGACCGCGCCCCGCGCGCGTGCGGCTGTGACGCCCGCGCGACGTGTTGCGACGATGACGGCGACGGTCCTGTCGCGAGACGGTCTCGTCGGCGGTCGCGCCCGCGACGCGCGTCGCGCGGGAGCCGCGTCGCGGGCGGCGGCGGCGGCGACCCGTGAACGCGACGACGATGCCGACGAGAACCGCGAGCGCGATCACCGTGCCCGCCGCGACGAGCGCGACCGTCAACATGCTCGTGGAGCGCGTCTGCTTCGCGGGTGTCTGCGTGTCGTTGTGCGGCTTGACGTTCGCGAGCGCGGACTTCGTCGCACCCGTGACGGTGACGACACCGTCCCAGTCGAACGTCTTGCCGTTCTCCCACGCGAGATGCACGTGCACCGGGTACGTGCCCTCGCGGGCGTCGTCCATCCACGGCACCTTGTACGTGATCGACGTGCCAGGGACGAACGTGTCGATCTTGAACTCCTTGACGAGCTGCGTCTTGTCGACCCGCACGATGCCGTTGCCGTGCGCGTAGCCCGTACCGGTGTTCGCGAGGTCGAGGCCGAGCAACACCCCGCTGTGGTTCGCGATCGCCTTCGCGCCCGTCACGGTGAGGTTCCCGACCGCCACGCCGGGCGTGTCGATCTCGACCGCGATCGTGCGCGCGAGCTGGACGTCGGCGACCACACCGAAGTGCCCGGTCGCCGACGGCGCCGAGTGCGCGACGGGCGAGTAGACCGTGATCCCCGCGAGGTGGACACCGGGCGTCGCGTCGAGCGGCACGTGCACGGTGAACGGCTCGTCACGCGTCTCACCCGGTTGCATCGTGAACTCGACGTCGCGCGGCGTGACCCACGTGCCCGCGGCCGTCTGCTGCGCGGTCGGGCTCGCGAAGGACGACCCGGTCTCGGGCGACGTCAGGCCGTCGACACCGGCGAGCCGCACGTCCACCTCGTGGTCGTTCGGGTTCGTGACGCGCACGCTCTGGGTGAGCGTCGCGCCCGGCGCCATCGCGAGCTGGTAGTACCCGCCGGTCTGCACGAGCGCCGAGCCCGGCGCGGGCACCGCGCCGATCTGGTCGCTGGTGTTCCCCGCCGACGCAGCCTGCGCCGTCGCGACGAGCGCGACCAAGGCGACGGTCATCACTGCCGTGAGCCTGCGCATCGTGCGTTGCTTCCCCTCTTGTCCTCTGTCGGGCGGCGAGCAGCGGCCCCGGGCGAGTGGACCCGGGGCCGCGTGCTCGAGTGGTGGTTGGTTACGGGGCGGTGACGAGGTCGACCGTCGCCGTCGTGCTGTAGGTGCCCGCGTAGGCGTCCGCGGGGACGTGGAGCACGAACGGGCGGGGCGAGACGAGGTACACGCCCATGCCGGCACCGATCGCCGCCGAGACGACCTTGTGCGCAGCGCCGTCGTCGACACCCGGTGCGTCGAACACGCTGGGGGCCGCCGACGTCGTGCCCGGGTCGGTCGTGACGACCGGAGCCTTCGTGTCGACCGAGCCCGTCGCGAGCGTGTGCGGCGTGCCGCCGCCCGTGCTCAGCTGGGTCAGCGTGTAGTCGACGTGCCAGCCGGAGCCGCTACCGGTCGCGTCGTTGACCATGAAGCGGGTCAGCGCAGCGCTCGTGAGCTGCGGCGAGCCGTTCAAGGTGATCGTCGCGAAGTTGCCGAGCGTGGGCTTCGCGATCGTGTTGTCGAACGACAACGACCCCGCGTTCAGCGTGGCGGTGGCGGTGTTGTTGTTGCTGTCGTCCGCGACCGCCGGTCCGGCGAACACGGCCGTCAACAAGGTGGCGACGGCGAGGCCGAGCACCACCCTCTTCGTCTTGGACATGGTGATCCTCCTGATCGGGCGCACCCGGACCTCCGTTCCCGGGTCGGCGCGTATGACGACGCTCCTGCGCCGTTGATCGGAGAATCGGCAGGTCGGAGGGGGTTCGAAGGAGTTGCTGGAAGGAATTCGGCACCGTATGGGCGGTTTCGCTCACGCCCGGCGGCGCTCCCTCCGACCCTCGGCAACCGCGGCGGCGCGGGCCCGACGGCGGCGGCCCGGTGCGGGCGTGGCGCGGCGGCGCGCCGCGACGGCCATGCCGGCCCCGACGACGAGCGCCGCCGCCGCGGCCCCCAGCACCCACGGCACCGGTGAGGTGCCGCCGTGCGACGCGCCTCGTGCGGTCGCACGCGGCCGCGCTGGCGCTGCCACGCCTCCGACGCCGACGAGGCCCGACCAGTCGAGGCGCGAGCTCGCGTAGTCGAGCCCGAGCTGCGCGGGGTACCGCGCTGTGCCGGCGGAGTCGGGCCACGGCGCGTCGACGTCGACGCTCGTCCCGGGCACGAACGTGCGCACGACGACGTCACGCTGGATGCCGAGCGCGGGGACGTGCAGCGTTCCCGTCGCGCGCACGAGCGCGTTGCCCGCGTTCGTGACCTTCACGACGAGACGCCGCGCGCCCGCATCGCCCACGATCGCCGCTGACGTCACCGCGAGGTGCGGCGCCAGCGCGCCCGGCACGTCGACCTCGACGCCGAGGACCCGCTGCGACTCCATCGTCACGTCGACCGCGACGTTGGACGACCCGGAGTCCGTCGCGCTGCCGGCCGCCGCGCGCGCGGAGACGCTGATGCCGCCGAGGTGCTGCCCGCCGGGCGCGCCCGCGGGGACCCGCACCGCGAACGAGACGTGCGCCTGCTTGCCGGCCCCCAGGGTCACCGCCGGCACGTCGGGCTGGATCCACGTGCCGACGCCCGCGGGCGTGTCGGACGGGAGGCCGTAGACGGCGCCGCGGCCCACCGCGCTCCCGGCGTCGACGCCGCGGACCTGCGCCGTCACCGAGGCGCTGCCGTGATTCGTGAGCACGAGCGTCTCCCTGGCCGTGGTGCCCGCGGCGGCGTGCAGCACGAAGTACGAGCTGGTCGGGTCGACCGACGAGCCGGGCGCCGGTGCGGCACCGACGAACGCCGCGGGTCCGGATCCCGATGCCGACGCGGGCGCGGCCGCGAGCGCGACCGCGACCGCCAACCCGACCGTCGCCGCCGCTACCCGCGCGCCCCGCCGTCCCACCGCGCTACGGGCCCGTGGACAGCGTGACCGTGAACGTCGACGTGTACGTGCCCGCGAAGGCGGCGGCGGGGACCGTGAGCACCGCGGGGCGGGGTGAGAACAGCCACGTGCCCGGGCTGCCGAGGTGGTCGCCGGTCGCGGGGTCGGCGACCGCGACCGCGCACCCCTGCGCGGTGTCGAGCGCGGACGAGCCGGTGCAGTCCTGCGCGGTGGGTGGCGTCGAGGTCGTCCCGCTGCCGGCGGTGACCGCGGGCGCGGCCATCGTCACCGACCCCGACGGGAGCGCGTGTGTCCCCGTCGTCAGCGTGGACATGCGGAACACGAGGTTCCAGCCGGCGCCGCTGCCCGTCGAGTCGGTGACGGAGAACGGCGACAGCGCGGCGCTCGTGAGCTGGGGCGAGCCGTTCAGCACGACCGCCGTGAACGACCCGAGCGACGGCGCGCCGGGAGGATCGAAGTCGAGCGTCCCCGCGCCACGCGCGGGTGCCGCCGTCGTGAGGACGAGCGCGAGCAACGACACGGTCGCGACCGCGGCCGCGACGCGAGCGCGCCGCGTGGCGCTCCGTGCGCGTTCCACGCAGTCAGTGTGGTCGATCGCGTCGCGCGATCCGTGTTATTCGCGTGGGCCGCGCGACGGGTCGACGGCGAGGCGTACCCGCTCGACGGCACCGAGGCCGACCCGTGCCTGCAGTCGCGCGAGCAGGTCCGCTTCGAGGTAGCGCAGCTGTGTCGCCCACGGCGCGGAGTCCACGGCGATCGTGAGGACGCGGTCGCGCAACGTGCGCGGGTGGCTGTGCGACGCGATCTGCCCGCCGACGAGGTCGGGCCACGCGGCCCGCAGCTCCCGGATCGTGGACGGGTCGGGCAACCCCAGCCCGCGGGTCACCTCCGGCAGCACGTCGCCGAGGCGCTTCGGCGCCGGGGGCTCGGGGCGGGCGTACCAGCCCCCCCGCTCGTCGTCGTGGGCGCTCACGACGGTCCGTCCAGCTCGGTGAGACGGCCGTCCGCCACCCGCAGCCAGCGCTGGGGCCGCACCCCGGTGGGGACCACACCGGCCGTCGTCAGCAGGGTCTGACCGTGCGGGAGGTGCTCGACGAGCGCCGCCGCCCGGCCCGGGTCGAGCTCGGAGAACACGTCGTCGAGCAACAGGACGGGATCCTCGCCGACGACGTCCGCGGTGACGCGGTGACCGGCGAGGCGCAGCGACAGCGCGAGCGTTCGTTGCTCACCCTGCGACGCGTGCGTGCGCGCGTCGAGACCGTCGACCTGCAACCTCCACTCGTCACGATGGGGGCCGACGACCGTCGTCGCGCGCGCAAGCTCCTCCCGACGCCGACCCGCGAGCGCGGCACGCAGCGCGTCCGCGACGTCGTCCGCGCGATCGCGCTCGACCACACCTTCGGCCCACTCCGCCTCGTAGCGCGCGTCGATCGCGACCTCTGCGCGCGCGAGTGACCGGTAAGCGTCGACAAGTGGCGGGTGCAGCCGGTCGATCAGCCGCAACCTCCCGCGCACGAGCTCCGCACCCGCGCGTGCAAGCTGCTCGTCGAACACGTCGAGCGTGAACTCGTCGTCGTGACCGTGGAGGCCGGCACGCAACAATGCGTTGCGCTGACGGAGCACGCGCTCGTAGTCGGCGCGGGCCGCGTCGTACCGGGGTGCGCTCGCGACGAGGAGGTCGTCCAGGTAGCGGCGCCGCTCGGACGGCCCACCCTTCACCAGCTCGAGGTCGTCCGGCGAGAACACGGTCACCCGGAGCGAGTCGGCCAGGTCGCGCCGCCGGGCCAGGGCCCGCCGGTTGACCTGGATCCGGTTCCGGCCGACGGCCCTGATCTCGGCCTCGAAGAGCTGGTCACGGCCGTCGCGCTCGAACTCGGCCCGGACCACCGCAGTCGCGGCACCGGACCGCACGAGCGCGGCGTCGGGGACGCCCCGGAACGACTGCGCCGTCGCCACCCAGCCGACCGCCTCGAGCACGCTGGTCTTGCCCTGACCGTTGGCGCCCACTACGACCGTCGATCCCTCCGCCGGCGCCAGCTCGAGCTCCTGGTAGCAGCGGAAGTCCGTCAGCCAGAGCTGCCGCAGACGCACTGCGGCTACGAGATCCGCACCGGCATGAGCAGGTACAGGAAGTCACCGCCGTCCGTCGCGCGCAGGGTCGCGGGCTTGAGCGCGTCGACCGTCTCGACGACGACCTCCGACGACGTCACCGACTCGATCCCGTCGAGCAGGAACTGGGCGTTGAACGCGGCGGTCAGATCGCCGCCCTCGTACTTGGCCTCGACCATCTCACGGGCCTCGCCGACCTCCTGCGCGACGGCGGACAGCTCGACACCCGCGGTGCTCATCGCGAGGCGGATCGGCGCCGCGTCGCGGCCTTGGCCGACGAGCCGCACACGCCGCACGGCCTCGCCGAGCGCCTCACGGTCGACCGTCAACCGGTTGGGATAGCCGGACGGGATGAGCTGCTCGTAGTTCGGGAACTCGCCCTCGATGAGCCGGGTGGTCACCTCGGCCGGGCCGATGCCGAACTTGGCGTCCCGGTCGGCCAGCGTCACGTCGATCGTGCCGTCGCCCAGCAGCCGCTGGACCTCGCTCAGCGCCTTGCCCGCCACGAGCACCCGCTGCCCGGGCTCCAGCATGCTGACGCCCTGCAGGTCCCGCACCGCGAGACGGTACGAATCGGTTGCGACCAGGCGGAGGCCTCCCGACGCCGAGGTCAGGAGGACCCCGGTGAGGATCGGCCGGGCGTCGTCCTTCGACGCGGCCGGGACCACCTGGCGCAACGCCTCTGCCAGCGCAGGCGCCTCGACCTGCACCGCCGCGCCACCCACGTCGGCGAGACGCGGGAAGTCCTCGGCCGCGAGGACGCGCAGGGAGAAGCTCGACCGACCAGACGTGATGTGCGCTTCGTCATCGTGCACGTGGACGTCGACCGGACCCGGTTCGAGCGCGCGCACGATGTCACCGAACAACCGCGCCGGAACCACTGCGACACCGTCGTCATCCGACTGCGCGGGTGCGTGCACACGAATCGTCAGCTCGAGATCCGAACCAACGAGCTCGAGATCGCTTCCCGACGCGGTGACGCGCAGACCGGACAGCACCGGGAGCGCGCCGCTACGCGACGCGACGGCGCGTTGCGCGGTCGAGATCGCGTCGGCCAGCGTGTCGCGCTCACACCGGAACTTCACCGCTGACCCCCTGTGTTCAAAGAGATGTTCTTCTGAGCCGTTGTCGTCTTCTGGCCTGTGAATTGGGGACGAACACGCGATGACGCAGCTGAACGACGAGATCCGCGTCCACGTTCCGTCCACAGGTTTCCACAACGAATGACCGGTGCGGACGGCGGCGTTGCGCGCTGTCCAGAGTGCCGCGTGCGATATCCCCAGCTGTCCACAGCGTTATCCACTGGTACCGAGCTTGATGCGTCCGATGAGCTCGTTCACTTGCTCGAAGATCGTGTGGCGCTCGGCCATCTGACCTTTGATCTTCTCGACCGCGTGCATCACCGTCGTGTGATCGCGGCCGCCGAACTCCTCGGCGATCTTCGGATAGCTCGCGTCCGTGAGCTCGCGGAACACGTACATGCCGATCTGTCGCGCGGTGACGAGCGGACGACGCCGGCTCTTGCCGCACAGATCGTCGACCGTCCACCCGAACATCTTCGCCGTCTCGTCGAGGATCAGCTGAGGTGTGATGACGCGCGGCGTCGTCGGCGGAAGGAGGTCGGCGAGAACCGTACGCGCGACCTCCTCGGAGAGCGGCGAGTGGTTCAGGCTCGAATACGCGGCGACACGGATGAGCGCGCCTTCGAGCTCGCGCACGTTGTCGGTGATGTTCGACGCGATGAACGCCAGCACCTCGGTAGGGATGCCGTCGAGGTGCTCCGACTCGGCCTTCTTGCGGAGGATGGCCAGCCGGGTCTCGAACTCCGGTGGCTGGATGTCGGTGATCAGGCCCCATTCGAAACGGGTGCGCAGACGGTCCTCGAGCGTGGCGATGGACTTCGGCGGGCGGTCCGACGAGATGACGATCTGGCTGCCGCTCTGGTGCAGGTCGTTGAACGTGTGGAAGAACTCCTCCTGGAGCTCCTGTGTCCGCTCGAGGAACTGGATGTCGTCGATCAGCAAGACGTCCAGGTCGCGGTAGCGCCGCTTGAACGCGGGCATCGACTTGGCCCGGATCGCGTCGACGAACTCGTTCATGAACGCCTCGGTCGAGACGTACCGCACGCGCTTCATGCGGTGCATCGTCTGCACGTAGTGGCCGATCGCGTGCAGGAGGTGCGTCTTGCCGAGGCCGGCCGCGCCGTAGATGAACAACGGGTTGTACGACCGCGCCGGCAGCTCGGCCACGGAGAGCGCGGCCGCGTGCGCGAAGCGGTTCGATGCACCGATGACGAACTGATCGAAGGTGTACGTCGCGTTCAGCGTGCCCGGCGCCCACACCGACCGGTCGCCGCCCATCTCGGGCACCGTGGTCCCGCCGACCGCGCTCGGGGAGGAGACCGACGCGACCGGTGGCGAGGCGACGCTTGCCGGTGGCGCGGTGACGGGGTCGTCCTCCCGGGGCGCGGTGTCGACGAGCAGCTCGAGCGTGATGTTCTCGCCGGTCGCGTCGCGGAGGGCGTCGAGCACCATCCCGCTGTAGGTCGAGCGGATTCGTTCCTGGGCGAGCGCGTTGGGGACGGCCAGCACGAGGACGCCGCCGCCGTGGCGGACTGGGTGCACACCGTGGAACCACGTGGCCCAGGTGGCTTCCGCGAGCTGACCGCGGAGGATCTCGGTGGCGCGTGCCCAGACGTCTCCGGCCGTTGGCGCGGCGTTGCCAGCGTTTTCCACAGAGGCATCCACAGGTGTGGAGAAGGGTCGTGGTCCGGAGGACGTGGCCGTCGCGCTCGCTGAGCCGGCGGGTCGGTCCTCTCCTCGGACTGTCCGTTGGACTGTGTCGGCCTGTCCGGACCTCGCGGCCCCCGGGAAGTGCGCCTCACCGAGGCCGTCGCGGCGGGCGAGGCCGCGGAACGTAGCACCGGCCCCTGGGAGCGACAAGGGGAGCCGGGGGCCGCTGGTCAGCGTGGTCGGATGCCCTGTGGTGGCGCCGTCCACATGCCGCGCGACGTCCCCGGCGTGAGCTCGCATGGCGCGGCCCGGGCGCCGCGTTGCGGGTCGGCGGGAGCGAGCCTAGAATCGCCCGTCCGCCCTGTGCCCGCCGCGCGGCGCGGTCCCCCTTCTCCTCTCGCTGCCGCAGGCGGATGCCGCGTGCTCGAGGAGGCCATGCGTGAAGCGCACGTTCCAGCCGAACAACCGCCGGCGCAAGCGGAAGCACGGGTTCCGTTCCCGGATGCGGACACGCGCCGGTCGGGCGATCCTGCGCGCGCGCCGATCGCGGGGTCGCCACCGCCTGTCCGCCTGATCTGGCGGGTTCGCGACCGTGCGACGTTCGCGGCGTTGCGCCACGCGCGTCCGTGGCGACAGGGACTCGTGACGGTGCGCGCGGTCTGCGTGTCGCGTCACGGCGACCCGCCGCGCGTCGCCTACGCGGTCGGTCGCGCCGCGGGCACCGCGGTGCACCGCAACCGTCTTCGTCGACGTCTCCGTGCCGCGGTCCACGAGGAGCGCGCAGCGTTGCGTGCCGGAGCGGCGTACCTCGTCGGCGCGGCCCCGGGCGCACACGGCCTGGACGCCGCGACGCTCCGGCGCGACGTCGCCGGCGCGCTGCGGCGCGCGAGCGGGGCGCTGCGATGAGCGGGAAGCCGTCGCCGGTGGCGCGCGCGATGATCGCGGCCGTCCGCGGCTATCAACGGGTTGCCGCAGGCACGCCGAGCCGTTGCCGGTACTGGCCGACGTGCTCGCAGTACATGATCGAGGCGCTCGAGCTCCACGGCGCGCTGCGCGGCGGGTGGCTCGGTGCACGGCGGTTGGCCCGATGCCATCCCTGGGGCGGCCACGGCGTCGACCCTGTACCGGACCCGAACGTACGTTCGATTGATCCCGAGCCGGTCGCGGCCGGGCGAGAGACCAGGCACTGACGCATGGACCCCCTGTACAAGTTCTTCGGCTGGCTGCTCGCCGTCTTCTACGCCGCGATCCCGAACCTCGGCGTGGCCATCATCCTGCTCACCATCGGGGTGATGTTGATCCTCTTCCCGCTGACGGCCAAGCAGGCCAAGTCGATGCTGGCGATGCAACGCGTGCAGCCCGAGATCAAGCGGCTGCAGGCGAAGTACAAGAACGATCGCCAGAAGCTCAACGAAGAGATGATGAAGTTCTACAAGGAGAACCAGATCAACCCGCTCGCGGGTTGTCTGCCTCTCGTTGTGCAACTTCCCGTCTTCTTCGCGCTCTACCGCGCGCTGCGGAGCCCGTACAAGTACGTCCCGGTCGACTCCAAGCTCTTCGAGGCGTTCTGTCATCCCACCCACTCGGTCGCCGGCTGCAAGGCGCTGCCGGGGGGACCGCATCACCTCAAGTTCCTGGGGATGGACCTGTCGCAGACGGCCACGCACGTCACCGGCGGGTTCGTGCACGCCCTGCCGTACTACATCCTGATCGCGCTGATCATCTTCACCGGCTACCTCCAGTCGCGGCAGACGACACGCAACCAGCCCGCGGGCGGCAATCCCCAGATGGCGATGGTCGGCAAGATCATGCCGGTGTTCTTCGGGGTGATCTCGCTCGAGTTCCCCGCCGGCCTCAACCTCTACTTCTTCATCAGCAACCTGTGGCGGGTCGGTCAGCAAGAGCTCATCATGCGCAAGATCGCGCACCCGTCGAAGTTGCCTCCCGTCAAGACGAGCATTCCCGAGGACGAGGTGATCGAGGTCGAGGCGGGCACCAGTCGCACCAAACCGGGCTCATTCCTCGAGCGCCTGCTCAACCCGACGGCGCCCGCCAACGGCAAGTCGGACGGCAAGACGGGCGGCAAGGCGTCCGCCGGACCGGGCGGGAACGGCAAGGGTGCTGCCGGGCCGCCCAAACCCGCAGCCGCGAAGGCGCAGGGCGCGCGGCCGGCCCAGGGGCAGCAGCGCAAGCGCAACAAGAAGCGGCGGCGGTGACACCGGATGGAGTGGATCGAGACCACCGGCCGGACGCTGGACGAGGCCGTCGAAGCCGCGCTCGACGAGCTCGGCGTCCACGAAGAGGAGTTCGAGTACGAGGTCCTCGTCGAGCCGCGGGCGGGCTTCCTCGGCCGATTTGGGGGGACGGAGGCCCGCATCCGCGCGCGCGTCAAGCCGATCTCGCGGGAGAAGCCCAATCAGCGCCGTCGGCGGAACCGGCGCGGCGAGCGTCCTGAACGGAGCGAGCGGGGCGGGCGCGCGACGAGTCCTCCCGACGGCAAAGGCGACCGCGAGACGACTGGTGCACCGGCCCGGGTCGGGATCGCGGCGGGCGACGCGCCCGCAGCGGCGGTGGTCCCGACCACCCCGACCGAGGGCGAGGCTGCCCGTGGCGGGAGCTCGGGTTCCGCGGGCGGGGCACGCCGGCGCAGGCGGCGCCGACGGCCGGCGGGTGCGCAGGCGACGACGACGGACGAGGGGACGACGATGGACCAGGATGCCGAGGTGTCGATCGAGGAGCAGGCGAAGGCCGCCGAGGTCTTCACGCGCGGGCTCGTCGATGCGTTCGGGGCGTCGGCGCATGTGGGTACTGTCGTCACGCCGGACGACGATGCCGTCCTCGTCGAGGTGACCGGCGACAACCTCGGGCTCCTCGTCGGCCCGCGCGGCGCGACGCTCCACGCGATCGAGGAGCTCGTTCGCACGGTCGTGCAACGGCAGACCGGTGGCCACGGGGTCCGCATCAACGTCGACGTCGCCGGGTACCGGGCGAAGCGTCGCGACGCACTCGAGGCGTTCACGCGCCAGCTCGCGGCGCGGGTGCTCGAGACGGGCCGGGAGCAGGCGCTCGAGCCGATGTCGGCCGCCGATCGCAAGGTCGTCCACGACGTTGCGGCCACGATCGACGGCGTGGAGACCACGTCGGAGGGCGAGGACCCGCGCCGTCGCGTCGTCCTGCGCCGGAGCTGACCGCGGTCGTCGCCACGACACGTCTGCCGTGGGCAGCGGCGGGTCACCGCCTGCGCTGATCGCGGCGCTCGAGCGGGCCCGGCAGCTCGGGTTCCTCGGGCCCGCGCCCGTCGCGCAACAGATTGATCACGCGCGGGCCCTCGAGCGCTTCGTCGCGGCGCCGCCCGAGCGGGTGCTGGACCTCGGCTCGGGCGGCGGGCTCCCGGGTCTCGTGCTGGCGCTGGCGTGGCCGGCTGTTCACCTCGCGCTGCTCGACGCGCAGCAACGGCGAGTGGACCATCTCCGGATGGCTGTCCGCGAGCTGAACCTCGAAGACCGCGTGGAGATCCTCCACGGGAGGGCCGAGGTCCTGGCGCGGGACCCCCGACGGCGCGGCCACTTCGGGCTCGTCGTGGCCCGCTCGTTCGGTCCACCGGCCGTGACCGCCGAGTGCGCCATCGGGTTCCTCCCGCCCGGAGGCTCGCTCGTCGTCTCCGATACCGAGCAGCCCGGCCGATGGCCGGAGGCGGGCCTTGCCCGGCTCGGACTGAAGGTCGTTCGGCGAGAGCACGAGCCGGGGACGGCGTTCATCGAGCTCCGGCTCGACGAAGCGACGGGCCACCGGTGGCCCCGACGCAACGGTGTCCCCGGCAAGCGGCCGCTCTGGTGATGGCACCGATGTTCCACGTGAAACATCGGTGCGCGCTCCCGGCACCGCCCGCCCGATGTTCCACGTGAACCATCGCGGGCAGACCGGAATGTTTCACGTGAAACGTCGTCACGCCCGGATTTGGGCGAGTACGCTGCACCGGATCCGGCGTCCCGTCGACCATTGCTTGACGGTCGCACGCCGCGCCGCGGAGTATTTGCCCCGCGGTCTCGAGAGAGGAGCCCGATGAGCACCGACGGGCAGGAGCTCAAGCGACGACGCGGCCTGTTCGGCTCCCTGCGCCGGCAGGCGAACGAGGACTCCGCCGACGAGACCGCCGACATGGTCGACCGGGCGGTGAGTCCCGACTCGGACGGAGCGGGGGCCGTTCCCGCCAGCCACGCGGGCGACACCGAGGAAGGAACCGCTCCGGCGGAACGGGGCGGGCACGTCGTCCCGGGCCCGACCCCTGTCGTCGCGGGCGTCAGCCCGTCCGGGCACGTCCGGGTGTTCCCGACGCCCGGTGAGGAGGCCCGCCCGGACGAGGCCATTCGCCCGGAGGCCGCCGGCACCCCGGTCGCTACGGAGCCCGCAGCCCGCGACGACGCCGATGCGGACACGGATGAGACGCCCGCAGGCACTCGAGGCGAGCCGAACACGGCGCCGCCGGTCGACGCAGTCGCGGTGCCGCCCGAGGGCCCCGCGGATCCGCCGCCCTCGCCGGCCGAGGTGATGGCCGGGGCGGTCAGCGAGGCGATGGAGGACGTCGGGACCGAGGCAGACGCCGACGCCGAGCCGGACACCCTCGACCTCCCGTGCATCCTGGCGATCGCGAACCAGAAGGGTGGTGTCGGCAAGACGACGACCGCCGTCAATCTTGGTGCTGCACTGGCGGAGCTCGGGTTCCGGGTCCTCGTCATCGACCTCGACCCGCAGGGCAACGCCACGACCGGCCTCGGGATCAACGCCCGGAACCTGCAGAGCTCGATCTACGACGTGATCATGAACGACGTCGGGATCGAGGACTGCGTCGAACCCACGAGCCTGAAGAACCTCTTCGTCGTACCGGCGACCATCGATCTCGCGGGCGCGGAGATCGAGCTCGTCCCCGCCTTCAGCAGGGAGCTCAAGCTCCGGCGGGCGCTCGACGAGGTGCGTGACGACTACGACTTCACGCTCATCGACTGCCCACCGTCACTCGGCCTCCTCACCGTCAACGGACTGGCCGCCGCCGACGCCGTGGTCGTGCCGATCCAGTGCGAGTACTACGCGCTGGAGGGCTTGAGTCAGCTGCTGCGCAACGTCGCGCTCGTCCGGACGAACCTCAACCCGGCCCTCGACGTCCAGGGCGTCGTGCTGACGATGTACGACGCGCGCACGAAGCTGGCCGACCAGGTCGAGGAGGAGGTGCGCCACCACTTCGGCACCAAGGTGTACCGGGCGGTCGTCCCCCGGACCGTCCGGCTCGCCGAAGCGCCGTCGTTCGGGCAGCCCATCATCGTGTTCGATCCGACGTCTCGGGGCGCGATCGCGTACCGCGAGCTCGCGAAGGAGGTCAGCCGTGGCGCGGCAAGGCGGACTGGGTAAGGGCCTCGGGGCGCTGATCCCGACGGGGGCGCCGACCGAGGGCGGCGGGCTCGAGCAGATCCCCGTCGCGTCGATCCGGCCCAACCGCTTCCAGCCGCGGGCGCGCTTCGACGAGGAGGAGCTCACCGCGCTCGCCGAGTCGATCCGTGAGGTCGGCGTCCTCCAGCCGGTGCTCGTCCGCCCGATCGGCGACGAGTACGAGCTCGTCGCCGGCGAGCGGCGGTGGCGGGCCGCGCGACGGGTCGGGTTGCAGACGATCCCCGCCGTCGTGCGCGAGACCGACGACACGGGCGCGCTCGAGCACGCGCTGGTCGAGAACCTGCAGCGCTCCGATCTCAACCCGATCGAGGAAGCCGCGGCCTACCAGCAGCTCATCGAGGAGTTCCAGCTGACGCACGAGCAGGTCGCGACGCGGGTCGGCCAGAGCCGGGCGTCCGTGTCGAACAAGCTGCGCCTGCTGCAGCTCCCGCCCGCGGTCCAGCGTCTCGTCCAGGAGCGGCAGCTCGACATGGGTCACGCCCGGGCCCTGCTCGGGACGCCCGACCGCGCGTTCCAGGAGCAGCTCGCTCGGCGCGCCGTGAAGGAGGATCTCTCCGTCCGGTCGGTCGAGGACGCGATTCGTGCCCGTGAGCGTGACGACAACGACGGCGGGAACGGCGGCCGCTCGCCCGCGGCGAACAGCGCGACCAAGCGCTTGCGCCCACCGGGGCTGCTCGAGCTCGAGGAGCTCCTCGGCGACTACCTCGACACGCGCGTGAAGGTCGAGATGGGGACGCGCAAGGGACGGGTCATCGTCGAGTTCTCGACACTCGAGGACCTGGAGCGGATCTACCGCGTCGTCACCGAGCCGGCCGCGGCCGGCGCGGGAGACCACGCGCCGGCATGACCGGACCGAGCCGCTAGACCGGCACCTCGGCCGGCTCCTCGAACCCGCGACGCACACCGCGCACGATCGCGTCGCCGACGTCGCGCACGTGCCGGACGAGCGCGTGCAGCGCGCCGGCGTCGTCGCGCTGGACGGGCTCGCACACCACCGCCGCCATCCGCGTCTCGCGCAGCAGCGCGTAGGTCTTCGCGCACGGCTCGGCCGCGCACGGTTCGAGCACCGCGCCCAACTCACGTTGGATCGCGGAGGCGAGACGGAACCCGCTCTCCGAGCGGAAGGTCGCGGTCGCGAAGAAGGCGCACCGGCACGTCGCCACATCACCGGGACGGACGCCGAGGAACAGGTCGGCGCCGAAGCGGTTGGCGCCGGCGGCCACGAGCGAGTCGTCGACGGTCGTCGCGTCGAACACGACGTCGGCGCCGTGCTCGAGCAGGCCGCGCTCGACCACGGTCCCGAGGACCTCGAGCCCGGGCACCGTCGAGATGTAGACGCGGCTGCCGTGGAGCGGGCGTCCGTGGCGGAGCGACTCGCGCTCGCGCACCGCGGCGACCGAGCCATGCGTTCCCTCGCCCAGCCGGGCCAGGGCGCCGAGGGTCGCGGGGCCGGCGATCCCGTCCACGGCGATGCCCGCGTTGCGCTGGAACTCCCGCACCGCGGCCGCGGTCTGGTCGCCGAGGATGCCGTCCTCGCGGCCGGCGTCGAACCCGAGCGCGTTCAAGCGGTGCTGGAGGGTTGCGACGTCGTCGCCCCGGAGCATCGGGCGCCGGACGTACAGCAGGCGGTCGCCCAGATGGAAACCGCTTTCCACGAGGGCGTTCCACGTCTGCGGCCCGCAGATGCCGTCGACCCGCAGCCCCCGCTTGTCCTGGAAGCTCTTGACAGCACGTTCCGTCCCGTCGCCGTAGGCGCCGGGCGGGTCGGGAACGGCCTCCCCGAGCCGGGCGAGCCGCTGCTGCAGGTCGCGGACCGCGTCGCCCGCGTCGCCGCGACGGAGCAGCGTCAAGCGATGAACTCGGCCAGGTCCTGGAGGAGCTGTCCCTTGCCCTTCGCGCCGACGAGCCGCTTGACGGGCTCGCCGTCGCGGAAGATGAGCAGCGTCGGGATGCTCATCACGTCGTACCGGCGCGCGGTGTCGGGGTTGTCGTCCACGTTCAGCTTGGCGACGGTCACCTTGCCGCGGTGCTCCGAGGCGATCTCCTCGAGAGCCGGGGCGATCATCTTGCACGGACCGCACCACTCGGCCCAGAAGTCGACGACGACCGGGTTCGACGAGCCGCCGACCGTCTCGTCGAACGTCGCGTCGGAGACGGTGAGGATGTCGTCAGCCACGGAACGCTTCCTTTCGCCTTGGCGCCGGGAGACGATGCGCCGGAGGACCTTGGGATACTACCGACGGCACGGAACACCACTCGGGGCGCTCGCATTCCGCGGCGCGACTGTCACGTGCGGGCGTGCTGCTCGGCCTGCGCGTGCGCCTGTGCCTCGAGCCAGCGTTCCGCCTCGATCGCCGCCATGCAGCCCGTTCCCGCGGCAGTGATCGCCTGCCGGTACACGTGGTCCTGCACGTCGCCGCACGCGAACACGCCCTCGACGGACGTGCGCATCGACGCGTCCTGCGTGATCACGTACCCGTTGGCGTCGAGGTCGAGCTGACCCTTGAACAGCTCGGTGTTCGGGGTGTGACCGATCGCCACGAACAGGCCGCCGACCGCGAGCTCTGACGTGTCCCCGGTCCGGACGTCGCGCAACGCGACACGCTCCACCTTGTCGTTGCCGAGCACGTCGTCGACGACGGTGTTCCACCGGAAGTCGATCTTCGGGTTCGCGAACGCGCGGTCCTGCATGATCTTCGACGCGCGCAGCTCCTCGCGACGGTGCACGACGGTGACCTTGCTCGCGAACTTGGTGAGGAAGATCGCCTCCTCCAGCGCGGAGTCACCGCCGCCGACGACCGCGATGTCCTGATCGCGGAAGAAGAAGCCGTCGCACGTCGCGCACGTCGACACCCCGTGGCCGAGCAGACGTTGCTCCGACTCGAGGCCCAGCATCAGCGCGGACGCGCCCGTCGAGACGATCACCGACCTGGCGCGGTACTCCTCACCCATCGCCCAGACGCCGAACGGCGCCTCGGACAGGTCGACGCGGTCCGCGTCGGCGGTGACGAACTCGGCCCCGAAACGCTGCGCCTGCGCGCGGAAGCGCTCCATGAGCTCGGGCCCGAGGATCCCGTCCGGGAAGCCGGGGAAGTTCTCGACGTCGGTCGTCAGCATGAGCTGCCCGCCGGCGGCGAACCCCTCGATCACGAGGGGTCGCAGGTCGGCCCGGGCGGCGTAGATCGCCGCGGTCAGGCCCGCGGGTCCCGAGCCGACGATGACGACGTTGCGTGCTTCGGACATGGCCGGGTCCTCGTCAGGCCGATCGTGCCGACCGGCGTGACCAGCAGAACGCGCCCGCGAGCACGGAGATTCCCCCGAGGACGAGCCACGCCGCCCAGATCGGGAGCGCGATCGCGAGGAGCCGGAAGACGAGGATCGCGCCGAGGAGCAGCGCGGTGACGCCGAAGAAGGCGGCGAGGAGGCCGTAGACGATCGTTCGGGCGACGGTCTGGACCGGCCCGACCGTCCGGTCCCGGACCGTGCCGACGACGCGCTCGACGGTGTCGGCGGCGTCGCTGGTCCAGTCGCTCATCCCCTCCTCCTGCGCCGGGGGTGGCGCACGCGCTGCACCGCGGCGTGCCCCGACCCGAGAGGCGGAGCGTAGTGCGCGACCCGGGCGACGACCCGAGCCGTCGGGACGGGCCCCGTCCAACATTCCCGTCCCCGCGGCGGGCTACGCACCCGGCCCGGCCGACGTCACTGCGACTGCGAGACGAGGACCGAGCAGTCGCGCCGATCGACGACGAAGACGATCGTCCGCGCGCCGTGGTGCATGCCGACGACGAACGCGGGTCGGCCGCCGTACGTCGCGGTCGCGAGGAGCACGACGCGATCGACGTGACGCGCCGCGGGACCGTCGAGGGTCGCGGCGCAGTGCAGTGCCGACGCACCCGGCCCGTCGACGCGCGCCGTCGTCGCGTGCGACAGCGCGGCCGCCCGGACGGACGGCCGCTCGAGCACGGCGCGGAGCGCGGTCGGTTGCGTCACGTCCCCGACGTCGCCCGCGTCCGCGCCGCGCGCGACCGGCGGCGTCGAGGCGTCGCTCGATCGAGCGGACGTGGTGCTGTGCCGTGTCAGGACGACGACGAGGACGGCTACCGCGACGATCGCGCCGAGCGCGGAGGCGCCGACGACGATCGTGCGTCGTGACGATGTGCGCGCGCTCGGCTCGCGTCGCGGCTCACGACGCAAGCCGGACCTCGAAGACGTGCAGCTCGTCGGTGGGCGGGAGCGATGTGAACCAGATGAGCACGTACTTGGCCGCGCGGGGCTTGGTGATCGTCAGCGTCGCGTCTGCGGGCAGGTCGGAGCCGGTCGCGACGGCGCTGCCCCACGCTCCGAGCGACGTGCCGGGCGAGTCGGCGACGAAGACGTCCGCACTCCAGCCGCTGGCCTGCGTGTCGACGGCGACCGTGCGCACGGCGGCGGGGTTCGCGAGCTCGAGCCACACCCCGACGCCGGGCTTGGCGTGACCGAAGTCCCGGCTGGCGTAGTGCTCGGTGCTCCAGAAGGTCGCGGGATTGCCGTCGTGGAGCTGCTGCACCTCCTCGTGGTGCTCCGTGTGGTCGCCGAGCGGGTCGAAGTCCTGCGCCGTCGCGATCGGCAGCGGCGCGTGTGTCGCGGTCGGCGTCGCCTGCGCCGGTCCCGACGCCCCTCGGCGGGCCGACTTGTTGCCCCCTCCACCGGTGAGCACGACGAGCGCGACGATCGCCGCGACCGTTGCGAGCAGTGCAGCGACGATCCCGCGCGCGAGGCGGTGCGGTGACGGCGCGTCCGTCGCGGCGTCGGGTGCCGTGTCGTCGACGAGCGCGTCGCGGGTGGGCATCGGTGGCGGCGTGCGCGCCACCGTGAGCTGCGGACGTGCGGCCGCGGTGCGGTGCTCGTCGGTCAGCGCGGCGGCGATCGTGAGGTCCAGGAACTGCTCGCGACGGAAGGGCGCGAGGGCGTCACGCACCTCGCGTGCCGACCCCGGCCGGTCGTCGGGCTCACGGGCGAGGCACCGCGCGATCACCTCCTGCACCGCGCGCGGGACCTCGGGACGAGCGAGGCCGACCGGGACGGGCACGGCGTGGAGCCGCGCGACCGCGTTGGCGATCTCGCTCTCGCCGTCGAAGGGCGTGTTGCCGCACAGCATCTCGTAGAGCACGAGGCCGAGCGCGTAGATGTCCGTCCGCTCGTCGACCGGCTCGGCGGACACCTGCTCGGGCGCGAGGTATCGCGCGGTGCCGACGACCGCGCCCGCGCGCGTGAGCTCGCTGCTCCCCGCCGCCTTCGCGATCCCGAAGTCGGTCACCTTCACGCGGCCGTCGGGCTCGACGAGGACGTTGCCCGGCTTCACGTCACGGTGCACGAGGCCGCGTGCGTGCGCGTGGGCGAGCGCGTCCGCGACCTGCGCGCCGATGTCGGCGGTCTCGTCGACGTCGAGACGCTTGCGCGCGTCGAGGAGGCGCCGCAGCGTCGTCCCCTCGACGAACTCCATGACGATGTACGCGACGCCGTGGTCCTCGCCGGTGTCGTACGTCGCGACGATGCCGGGGTGCGCGAGGCGCGCGGCCGCGACCGCCTCGTGGCGGAAGCGCTGGTGGACGGTCTCGTCGTCGGCGAGCGTGGGGTCGAGGATCTTGACGGCCACACGGCGCCGCAGGACGGGGTCCTCGGCCGCCCACACCTGGGCCATGCCGCCGCGCGCGACCTCCTCGAGCAGCCGGTACCGGCCGCCGAGGACACGACCCGACGAGAGGACGTCGGTCATGCGACGGGAAGGAGCGCGCTCACGCGACGATCAACGGGGAACCTGGTACGTCACGCCGATCACACGCGGGCCGGCGTGCGTGCCGATGACCGGGCCGATCTGGCCGACGACGATGTCGTCGCGCTTCACGACGGGCGCGAGCAGGTCGAGGAACTCGTCGAGGTCCGGCGCGTCGCCGTGGAGCACGCACACGTTCTCGAATCTCCCCGACTCGAGCTTGTCGGCGACGTGCTTGAGCGCCTTCGATCGCGTCCGCACCTTGCCGGCCTCCGCGACGACGCCGTCGCGGACCTCGACGACCGGCTTGATCGCGAGCACGGAGCCGAGCAGGTGCTGCGCTGCGCCGATGCGCCCGCCCTTGCGCAGGTACTCGAGCGTGTCGAGCGTGCCGAACAACTTTGTCCGGTCGCGACGGTCGATCACGTCGGCGAGGATCTCGTCGATCGACGCGCCGTCGTCCGCTCGGCGCGCGGCGGTGAGGCACAGGCTGCCGAGACCCATGGACACGGCGAGCGAGTCGACGATCTCCACGCGGCACTCGTCGGCGACTGCACGCGCCGCGACCTGCGCGGCCTGCATCGTCGCGGAGAGCTTCGACGAGAGGTTGATGCACACGATGCCGTCGGCACCGTCGGCGATCAGCCGCCGGAACGCCTCCGTGAACGCGCCTGCGGACGGCGCGGACGTCTCGGGCAGCACCGGCGACGTCGCGAGCCGCCGCCAGAACTCACCGGTGCCGAGCTCCTTGCGGTCGACGAGCTCCTCGCTCCCGAACCGGATCGTCAGCGGGACGATCTCGATGCCGAGCTCGTCGACGAGGTCCTGGGGAAGGTCGCAGGCGCTGTCGGTGACGACTCGTACCCCCATGGGGTCCCTCCTCGGTCGACGGCCGATGTCCAGCCTCGCTCACGCGTCGCTCTTGGCGCCTGCGGCGCCGGGCCGCGCTCCGCTCATGCTCGCACGGCTGGGTGGCCTCCGGTGCGTCGGCGCCGGCGCAGGGCGGCCCGCAGGTCGCCGATCTCGTCGCTGCGCAGCACGACCAGCACGCCCCCGTAGACCAGCCCACCGACCACCCCTGCCGCCGCGAGCGCCGCCAGTGCGCGGCGCGCGGACGAATACCCGACGCCCGTGGCGACCAACCAGGCCACCACCCCGAGCGCGACCGACGCGATCGACACCCGGACCAGGGACCGTACCGTCTGCCGGCCCTCGAGGCGGACCAGTCGGCGGCGCAACGCGAGCATCGCGGCGACGGACGCGACGACGTACGCGACGGACCACGACAGCGCGAGTCCCGCGACGTGCCACAGCGGGTAGAGCGCGAACGCGAGCACGATGTTGATCGCGTTCTCGAGGCAGTTCAGGTAGAAGGGCGTGCGCGTGTCCTGCAACGAGTAGAAGCCGCGCAGCGCGAACAGGTACAGCGAGAACGAGAACACGCCGACGCCGAACAGTGCGAGCGTGCTCGCGGTCCGCCCCGCGGACTGCGTGCTGAAGTGGCCGTAGAGCAACAGCCCGTTCACGATCGGGCGCGCGAGCACGACCATGATGACCGCGGCCGGCAACACGACGAGCGCCATGAGACGCAGCCCGAGCGAGAACTGGTCGCGGAACGCTCGCAGGTCACCCGCGCTCGCCGCGCGCGACAGCTCGGGTACGAGCGCCGTCATGAGCGACACCGCGAACAGCCCGTGCGGGAGCTGGAAGAACGTGAACGCGGCGACGTACACGGACGCGTCGCCCGACCGCCCGTACGACAGGAACAACACGACGAGCGCCGCGATCTGGTTTGCGGCGACGTAGCCGAACGTCCACGCGGACAGGCGCGCGAGCTTGCGCACCGCGGGATGACGCCACCGCGTCGTGAACCGAACGTGGACACCGGCGCGTCGGAGCGCGGGAAGGAGCGCGAGGGCCATCGCGACGATGCCGGCGGTCGTCCCGGCGCCGAGCAGCAGGAGCAGCGGCAGCGAGTGGTCGACGCTCGACACCGAGAGCTGGTGCGTCGTCGCGTACGGGAGGCCGACGAACACGCCGATCACGACGACGTTGTTCAGGACGGGCGCGAACGCCGCCGCCGCGAACCTGCGGCGGGCGTTCAGCATCGCGGTGGCGAGCGCGGTCATGCCGTAGAACAGGATCTGCGGCATGAACAGGAACAAGAGCGTCGTCGCGAGACGCTGCTGCACCGCGCGGTCCGCACCGTGCAGACGCAACGTGTAGAGCTTGATGATCCACGGCGTCGCAGCGAGACCGAGCAGCGTCACGATGACGAGCCCGACCATCGCGACCGAGTTGATCGCGTCGGTCGCGTCGTTGTCGTCGTTGTGCAGGTTCTCGACGTAGAGCGGGACGAGCGTCGCCGTCAGGATGCCGCCGAGGAGCAGCTCGTAGACGATGTTGGGCGTCGAGTTCGCGATGTTGTAGACGTCGGTCAGCCGCCCGAAGCCGATCGACGCCATCGCGGAGACGCGCAGGAACCCGGTGATGCGCGACAGGGCCGTGCCGACGCCGACGATCGCGCTCGAGCGGACCAGCTGACGTGGTGTGCCCGGTGTCGCGGTCGCGTTCTCGGTCGCGGGGTCGACGCTCGACGGGGACGGCGCGCGGACGCGCGTCCGGTCAGCCGGCGGACCCACGACTCGGCGCGGTCGGTTCCCACGCGGTCGCGCCGCGGACGCGCGGTGTCCGTCCGGACTCCCGCGCCTCCCGGCGACCGCGCCTGCGTCGCCGGTAGTGGTTGGCCCACCAGCCCGCGAGGAAGAAGCCGGCACCGAGCATCAGCACGAGACCGACGCCGCTGACGACGGTCGAACGCACCGTGAAGCGCGTCTGCTCGAAGCTGATCTGCCCGTCGGGCGACGTCACGCTGACGCTGAGCGGGAACGTGCCCGACGTCCGCGCCTCGACGGCGAAGCGCGCCGTCGTGTTCCGCGGCGGGAGCGTGAGGACCCGGTCGGCGCCGTCCGGGAAGAACAGCTTCTCGCTCTGGAACCGGACCCGGACCTTCACCGGTTGGTCCGTCGCGTTCTGGAACGAGAGTGGGATCTCGGCGCGGCGCGCGGTGATCGTCACCGTCGAGTTCTGCGGGCCGCGGATCTCCGCGACGAACGCGCCGATGGTGTCCTCGATAACGCCGAGCTCGCGCGCGGCGCGCCGTCGCCCGCTCGCGCCCGTCCATGCCGAGCTCATCGAGACGAGGATGGCGCGGTTGCCGCGTTGGATGCGGGGGTCGTCCGGTGTGACGAGCGTTCCGAACGACGCGAGACGATCGGTCTCGGTCCGGACGTCACGCGCGCTCACCGGCAGCGACGGCGAGGTGCGGAGGGGCTGTGTGGTCCGGACGAGAGGTTGCCGCGACCGGCCCGACGTCTCGGCCGGCACCGTGTCGAGCAACGTCCCGACGCTCTCCACCTTGACGAGCGGGTTGTCCCGCAGCCCGGCGAGGACGGTCGTGACCGCCGTCTGCGTCGACGCGTCGACGTTCCACATCGTCGGCATCGCGACGACCACGCCGCGCTGGGTGCCGGGCGCCTCGAACGCGACGACGGCGAGGCCGGCGAGGAACCGCTGCGCGCGCAGCGCCGGTGACGCGTCGCCGGGCGCGAGGAGCGACGCGAGACCGGGATCCGTCGCGACGGCCGTCAGCACCCGTCCGTCGGCGCCGAGCTCGAACGGGCGCGCGGGTGTGAACTTCGACGAGATCGGCGTCAGGCGTGACGGGTCGACGACCACCCGGTCGACCCCCGAGTCGTGGAGGTCGCCGAGCGAGCGCTGGTCGATCGGGTCGACCGCGACCGTGCGGGTGTCGGCGCGCACACCGAACACCGAGGTCAACGTGTCGGCGCCGAACGACAGCTGCGCGCCGATCTCGCTCGCCAGCCCGGCGTCGACAAGCGCGGGCATGTCGACCGGGACGTAGGCGCCGGCGAGGAACGACTGCGTCGAGTCGCGGAGCGCGGCGAACGTCGCGGCGAGATCACGGTCCTGGTTCGCGAGCGCGGACCACGCCTCGACCGTCTCCGGGCCCGGTTCGACCGTGATCGGCAGCCCGGCGGCCGCCTTCACGAGCGACGCGATCCGCCCGAGGCGGCCGTCCGGGCCGAGCTCCCGGACGACGGACGGGTCGGGCGATCCGTCAGGGAGGTAGGCGGGGTTCGCGACCGCGGGCCAGATCCACGCGGTCGCCAGCGGCTGCGCGATCGCGTAGCCGCCCGGCTGCGTCTGGCTCACCGCGACGACGTACGTGACGAACCCGTCGACGCGGCCTCGCGTGTGCAGGTCGTAGAGCTCCACCTCGAGCGCGTAGACGCCTTCGCTGGCCGGCGCGCGCACCAGCCCCGTGATCGTGTACACGTCGCCCGCGGCCGGCAACGACGCGAGGGGCGCGGTCGTCACGTGCATCCGGCCGCCGAGACCCGTCTCCCCGATCGTGTCCTCGAACGCGGTACGCGAGGACAGCGACGAGTGCAGTGCGAACGACACACCGAGCCGTGCGACGTCACCGTCGATGCGGACGCGCATCGCGACGTCCGAGTCGAGCGGGCTCCACGCCGGTTGCTGCAGCAGCGTGATGGTGCCGGCCGGTCCTCGCGACGCTGTCGTCGTCGTCGTGCCGTTCGCCGCGCGCGCCGGTGTCGCGTCGAATGCGAGCAGCGCCGACACCACGACCGCGACAACCGCGACGACGGCCACGACCGAGGCGACGTCGCGCGTACGTCTCACAGCTCGCGCCCCATCACGCAGAGCCCGACGGGGAGTCGCGCGAATCCGCACGCCTCGTACAGGTGCAACGCGGCGTCATTGTCGCACTGCGTGTTGACCAGCGTGCGCGAGACGTGATGGCGGTGCAGCCAGTGGAGCGCGTCGGTGACGACGGCGCGACCCCAGCCGCGGCCGCGCACGGACGGATCGACCGCGATGCGTTGGAGGTACCCGGTCGCGCCCGCGCGACCCGAGATGGCGTACGCGACGACGTCTGGCCCGTCCTCCGCGACACGAAACCGCGTGACCGGCGTCGCGTGGAGCGCGTCGTCGAGCCCCTGGGCGTCGAGCCGCCAGAACCCGTCGAACGCGCGGCCGTCGAGCGCGAGGACGAGCTCGCGGTCCGCCCGCCGGGCGCGACGGGTCGGCAACGTCGTGTAGGGAAGGCGGACCATGTCGTGGGCGAGGAGGTGGAGCCGCTCGCGTACGGCGAAGCCGGCGTCCACGAACGGGAGCGCGTCGGCCGGCGCGAGGGCGTTCGTGACGACCGACGTGTAGCCCTCTGCGGTCAGGGTCCGCAGGGCGCGCTCCACGAGGTCGCCGTCGGGCGGGCGCTGCGCGCCGACCGAGACGAAGGCGACCTCCGTGCTCCCGCGCCAGGCGCCGAGACGCGCCCAACCACCGCGCCAGCGCAGCACGTGGTGAGGCGGAGGATCCGGGCGCTGCGCGCCGACCATCGGGGGCGACAGTACCGGCCGGACCACTCGACCAGGGGCCGCCGGGCCGGTGTCCCATTCGTACGGCGCGACGATGGACGGCGTGCTCCTCGTCGCGACCGACCCCGTGTTCGCCGCCCACGACACCGGGCGTGGCCATCCGGAGCGCGCGGCGCGGCTCGAGGCCGTCGAGGTCGGCATCCAGCGTTCGGGCGTCGTCGACGCGCTGCAACCGCTGCCACCGCGCGCCGCGGAGCGCGCGGAGCTGGAGCGCGTTCATCCCCCCGACCACCTGGACGCGCTGCACGCCCTGTGCGCGCGCGGCGGGGCCGTCGACCCGGACACGGTCGTCTCACCGGGATCGTGGAAGGCGGCGGTGCACGCCGCCGGTGCCGGCCTCGCCGCGATCGACGCGCTCGACCGCGGTGCCGGTGACGCGGCGTTCCTCGCGCTCCGACCCCCGGGTCATCACGCGACGCCGTCGCGCGCGATGGGGTTCTGCCTTCTCAACAGTGTCGCGATCAGTGCCGCCGCGCTCGCTGACCGCGGCGAACGCGTCGCGATCGTCGACTTCGACGCGCACCACGGGAACGGGACGCAGGCCTGCTTCGAGCGTGACGGCCGGGTGCTGTACGTGTCGTTCCACCAGTGGCCGCTGTACCCGGGAACGGGGCGGCTCGACGAGATCGGCCACGACGGCGGCGTCGGCACGAACTGCAACCTTCCCTTCCCGCCCGGCGCGACCGGTGACGTGTACCTCGCCGCGTGTGACGCGGTGGTCGGCCCGCTGGTGGAACGCTTCGAGCCCACGTGGCTGCTGCTCTCCGCCGGCTTCGACGGCCACCGCGCCGATCCGCTGACCGGCTTGTCGCTGAGCGCGGGCGACTTCGGCCTGCTCACGGAGCGGCTGGCCGCGCTCGTACCCGCAGGCCGGCGGATCGCGTTCCTCGAGGGCGGCTACGACCTCGACGCGCTCGCCCGGTCGGTCGCGACGACGCTCCCCGCCCTCGTCGGCGCCCGTCCGCCCCACGAGGAGGCCCCGAGCGCGGGCGGACCGGGCCACGTCGTCGTCGACGCGGTCGCCGACCTCTGGTCCGACCTCGGCGTCTGAACCGAGCGCGCTCCAGGCGGAGCACACGCTCAGGTTCCGGGCGAAAGGTGCCGATAACGCCGCGGTGCTGGAGCTGGACGAGCTGCTTCGCGACGCCGTCGACCACCGGGCGTCGGACCTCCACGTGAAGGTCGGTTCGCGACCCTTCCTGCGAATCGACGGACGACTCGAGGAGACCCGGTTCGACGTCGTGACGGCTGCGGACACGGAGCGCGTCGCGTTCGCCATCATGCCCAAGCAGCGCGCCGACGAGTTCCTCGCGACGAACGAGGCCGACTTCGCGTACACCGTCGCGGGCCTCGGTCGCTTCCGCGTCAACGTGTTCCGTCAGCGCGGCTCCGTCGGGCTCGTGCTGCGCCGCGTCCTTCCCGGGATCCCGAGCTTCGAGGACCTCGGGCTGCCGACGGTCGTCCGGCGTCTCGCGGAGGAGCCGCGCGGCCTCGTGCTCGTCACCGGTCCGACCGGCTCGGGCAAGACGACGTCGCTCGCGGCCATGATCGACCACATCAACGAGACGCAGCAGCGTCACATCGTGACGATCGAGGACCCGATCGAGGTCCTCCACACCGACAAGCAGTCGATCGTCAACCAGCGCGAGGTCGGTACGGACACCGAGGACTTCCATGCCGCGCTCAAGCGCGTCCTCCGTCAGGACCCCGACGTCATCCTCATCGGCGAGATGCGCGACCCCGACACCGTCTGGGCCGCGCTCGCGGCCGCGGAGACCGGCCACCTCGTGTTCTCGACGCTCCACACGATCAGCGCGACGGACACGATCAACCGGGTCATCGACTTCTTCCCGTCGCACCAGCAGCGTCAGGTGCGCATGTCGATCGCCGGGTCGCTGCGCGGCATCATCAGCCAGCGGCTGCTCGAGCGGTGTGACCGCGCGGGCCGGGTGCCCGCGGTCGAGGTGCTCGTGGCAACCGGTCGCGTGTTCGACCGGATCGTCGACCCGGACAGCACCCACGACATCGAGCAGATCATCGCCGAGGGCGAGTATTACGGCATGCAGACGTTCGACCAGAGCCTGCTGTCGCTCTACAAGCAGGGGATGGTCAGCCGGCGTGACGCGCTCGCGACCGCGACGCAGCCGCACGATCTCCGTCTCAAGATGGAGCAGTTCGAGCTCGCGCGCATGGAGGCCGCGAACTCCTAGCCGCGAACTTGTAGCCGCGTCAGCTCGCGGGCGCCGGTGCGTAGGGATCCCGACGAGTCCGGCGGACGATATTCCCCGGTCCATCCCGGGCCAGCGGCAATCGGTCCGATCCCGGCGCCCGCGGACCGCGACAATGGGGCGTGATCCCCGAACGGCTGCAGGCGGTCCTCGCGGCGGGCTCCCCGGTGCAGCGGCTCGCGGCGCGCCTCACCGACGCCGGTCACCAGTGCTACCTCGTCGGCGGCAGCGTGCGCGACGCGCTGCTCGACCGGCCGCCCGTGGACCTCGACGTCTGCACCGACGCCCGCCCCGACGCCATCGAGCGGATCGTGCGCGGCTGGGCCGACCACGTCTGGACGAAGGGCAAGCGGTTCGGGACGATCGGCTGCGAGGTCGACGGCACGCGCTTCGAGATCACGACGTTCCGCGCAGACGTGTACCGCCCCGAGAGCCGCAAGCCCGACGTGACCTACGCCGACGACGTCGAGACCGACCTGTCGCGGCGCGACTTCACCGTGAACGCGATGGCCCTCCGTCTCCCCGACCCGCTCCTCGTGGACCCGTTCGACGGCGCGGTCGACCTCGCCGCGCACCGGCTGCGTACGCCGCTCGACCCCGAGGTGTCGTTCCTCGACGATCCGCTGCGGATGCTGCGCGCGGCGCGCTTCGTCGCCGCGTTCGACCTCGTCCCGGATCCCAGTCTGGTCACCGCGGTCGAGCAGCTGCGGAGCCGGCTCGAGATCGTGAGCGCCGAGCGCATCCGTGACGAGCTGACCAAGCTCCTGCTCGTCGACGACCCGTCCGAAGGTCTGTGGTTCCTCGCGGACACGAAGTTGAGCGACGAGTTCCTTCCCGAGCTCAACGCGATGCAGCTCGAGCAGGATCCGATCCATCAGCACAAGGACGTCCTCGCGCACACGATCGCGGTCGTGCGCAACACTCGGCCCGAGCTCAAGGTCCGGCTCGCCGCGCTGATGCACGACGTCGGCAAGCCGAAGACGCGCTCGTTCGCCCGTGGTGGCGTGAGCTTCCACCACCACGAGGTCGTCGGCGCGCGGATGACCCAGGAACGCCTGCGCGCGCTGAAGTACCCGAACGACGTCGTCGAGGACGTCACGAAGCTCGTCTACCTCCATCTCCGCATCCACACGTACGCGATGGGATGGACCGACAAGGCCGTGCGCAGGTACGCGCGCGATGCGGGCCCGTTGCTCGACGATCTCAACCACCTCGTGCGGTGCGACTGCACGACGCGCAACAAGCAGCGCGCCCGCGCGCTCGCGCGCCGCATGGACGAGCTGGAGGAACGCATCGAGGCGCTGCGCGCGCAGGAGGAGCTCGACCGCATCCGCCCGCCGCTCGACGGACGGCAGGTGATGGCGTTCCTCGGCATCCGGCCCGGGCCCCTCGTCGGCGAGGCGCTCGACCACCTGCTCGAGATCCGCCTCGACGAGGGACCGATCCCCGAGGACGAGGCGTACCGGCGTCTCGCCGCGTGGGCCGACGAGCGCGGCCTGCCGCACGCGTGACGACCGCGCCGCACTGCTCGCGCGTCGCCGTGCTCGGCGAGTACCGCGACGGGGTGCGCGCGCTGTCCGAGGTCACGATGGGCGTCGACGCCGACCGGTGGGCCGTACGCGCGTGCGGCACGTGGACGATCGAGGAGGTCGCGCGCCACGTCCTCGCCGTCGCGGACTGGTACCACGCGTGGCTCGACCGGGGCCTCGCCGGCGACGGGTCGCCGCCGTTCACGTCCGACGAGCTCGAGGCCCGGAACGCGCAGGAGCTGGCGCGACGGGTCGCGGTGCCGGGAAACGTCGCGATCGAGCAGTTCACCGAGCGGGCTGCGTCGTACGGGGCGCGGGTGCGCGACGCGTGGGACACGCCCTACGGGTTCCCGTCGGGGACCGTTACGGCGGGCCTGCACCTGGCCGTCGCCGCGGCCGAGTGGCACCTGCACGCGTGGGACGTCGCGCGCGCCGTCGGCCGTGAGCACCGCCCCGGCGATCCCGAGACGCTGCTGAACGCGGTCATCGACTGCTTCGCCGTCGCGCGCGGCGGCGTCGAGGGCAACATGCTGCGCACGTTCGCACCGGCGGTGGCGCGCTTCGGCGACCCGTGGGCCTCGTTGCTGCGGCGGTCGGGACGGCGGCCGCCGTTCAGGTGGCTGCGGCGCCGAACGTGATCTCGGGTTCGACCCGGACCTCGGTACGCAGCGAGCTCGCGACGAAGCACTCGCGGTGGGCGACGTCACAGAGGTGACGCACACGTGCCTCGTCCACGTCGCCGTTCACGGTGACGTGCGGTCGCAGCACGATCTCGGTGATCCACATCGGCCGGTTCGACGTGGGCATCACACCTTCCGCCGTGTCGTCGTACGCGACGACGTCGACTCGGGCGCGCGCCGCGACCGCGAGGAACGACAGCAGCTGACACGACGCCGCTGCGAGCACGAGCAGCTGCTCGGGGTTCAGCCGTGACGGGTCGCCGCGGAACGCCGGGTCGGACGACAACGGGACGGTCGCCTCGACGGGAGGGACCGTCGCGTCGTGCGCGCGGTCGTACGCGTCGTAGCCGCCGGCCGTGGACCCCCGCCACGAGCAGGTCGCGAGGTAGCGGTGCTCGGCCAACTCACAGCCCTTCCTTGCGCGCCCGCCAGACGATCGTCGGTGCGACAGGCAGGTCCTCGTCCGCCTCCGGCGCGGGCGGGGGTTCCGTGATCACCTCGACCCGGAAACCCGAGCGGGTGAGGCCCATGAAGACGCTGGACACCGTGCGCGGGTGGACGGTCACGGGCTCACCGTCGCGGTCGACGACGATCGGCGACTCGTCGAAGTAGGAACGGCGGATCTCGAGCCGGTCGAGGGGCAGCTCCATCGCCCCGTTCCGCGACCCGGCAGCCGCGGGACCCATCTCCCGCGCGATGAGCAGCGCGAGCGGGTGCTCGTAGGACAGCACGAAGGTCCCCTGTGGTCGCAGCACGCGGTGCACCTGGCGGAAGACGCGCCCGACGTCGGCGACCTCCGCGAGCGCGTGGGCGCTGAACGCGACGTCGATGGAGTCCGCGCGGAGGAACGCGAGGTCCGCGAGATCCCCGAGGTGCCATTCGACGCGGGCCTCCGCGCGGTCGGCGAGCGCACGCGCGTGCGCGAGCTGCGCGTTCGACGCGTCGACCGCGATGACCGTCGCACCCTGACGTGCGAACGCGACGGCGGAAGCGCCGCTGCCGCACCCGAGGTCGAGGACCCGACGACCGTTCACGTCCCCGAGGAGCCGCAGCTCCTGCTCGGTCGGCGCGTCCGGCCCGTAGGAGATCGTGTCGGTGGGGAGCGTGCTCGCGTCGCGTCGGCGCGCGATGCGGTTCCAGCTCTCGGTGTTCCCCGTCGTCATCGACGTCATTCTGACTGCTCGCGTGCGGCGAGCATGGCTTCCGCGGCCAACGGGACGGGCAGCGAGCCGTAGGACAGGAGCTCGTCGTGGAAGCGCCCGATGCGGAACGACGCGCCGTCGAGTCTCTCGCACCGCGCCCGGAGTCGCAGGATCTCGTCCTTCCCGATCGCGTAGCCGATCTGGTACGTCGGCGTCGACGTGTAGCGGCGCACCTCGTCCATCGCGTTCGGGCGCTCGAGGTCCGCGACACGCACGAGCATGTCGACCGCGGCGTCCAAGTCGATCTCGCCGGTGTGCAACCCGATGTCGACGACGACGCGCACCGCCCGCCACAGCTGGTCCTTCAGCTGGAACGTGCGCATCACCGCGTCGTCGCGGTCGAACCCCGCGTCGAGGAGCATCTCCTCGCAGTAGAACGCCCAGCCCTCGACGGTGAGCGGCGACTCGGCCATCGCGGCCACGACGCCCGCGTCGCGGTTGGCGCGCGTGAGCTGGAGGTGGTGGCCGGGATAGCCCTCGTGGATCGCGGTCAGCACCACCGACGCGTGCGCGTGCCCGCGCAGCCGCTCCGCTGCGTCGTCGCCGTCGGGAACCGTCACCCAGAACACACCCGGGCTGTCGGGCTCGAAGAACCCGGGCGGGTCGTAGGCCGCGTACGGCACGAGGTGGGCCCAGAAGCGCGGCGACGGCCGGACGTCGAGCGGGTCGTCGGTGGCGGTGGCGACGTCGTGCTCCTCCACGAACGCGCGCGTGCGCGCCATCTCGTCCCGGTAGCGCGCGAGCAGCCCGTCCAGCGGGGGATGGTCGTCCTTGTGATGGGCGACGAGCGCGCGCCAGTCGGGATCGAGCTCCTCGAGCCGCGTGAGGGTCTCGGCCACCAGCGCGTGTCCGCGCGCCGCGATCGCCTCCGGACCGTCGGTCAGGTGGTGCTGCGCTCGAAGTCGCTGCGCGACGACGTGCTCCCCCGCGACCCACGGCCCGCTGTCCGGCAGCGAGCGCAGGTGCGCGGCGACGGCGTCGAGCGCGTCGGCCGCACGCGTCGCGGCATCGACGATCGAGCCGGAGCGCATCGGCTCGGGCACCGCCTCGAGAAGGTCGTCGCGGAGGAACGCCGCGCCCGCCGCTGCGGTCTCGTGGGCCGACTCGCTCCACACGCGCGGCACGTCCGACCACGTCCGTCGGGCGCCGTCGAGGAACGCGGGCAGCTCCGCGAGGCGACCGCGCAAGGCGCTGATGCGCGTCTCGACCGGCGCGGTGTCGCGGAGCAACAGCGCGAGGCACGCCGCCAGCGCGCCGTCGATCGCGCCCTCCGGGTTCCGGCGCCATTGCTGCTCCTGCTCGAGCGCGAGGAGCTCCGTGGCGAGCGCGCCGTCGAGGGCCCGCGCGTCGATGCCGTCGTCCCGAGTCGTCGCGAGCTCCGTGCGCAGCGCCCGCAGCTCCGACGCGAACGCCTCGAACGTCGCCGCGGTGTGCTCTCCGAGACGGTCGTCGTGGTCGTGGACGCCGAGATACGTCGCGCGCGCCGGGAACGTCTCGCACACGAGGTCCGCGTACGCCTGCCCGAGCGCTGCGACCGGGCGCATCGGCGGCACGATACGGCACGATACGCGACAGCACCCCCGGCGGCAGCCGGGGGTGCTGGAACAGCGTTGGGCGCGACCTACGACTGGTTCGCGAATTCCTCCACCATGTCGTGCGCCTCGTCGTCGCGGTACTGCACGGGCGGCGACTTCATGAAGTACGCCGACGGGCCGAGCAGCGGGCCGCCGATGCCGCGGTCCTTGGCGATCTTGGCGCACCGCAGCGCGTCGATGATCACGCCGGCCGAGTTGGGCGAGTCCCACACCTCGAGCTTCAGCTCGACGTTGAGCGGCACGTCGCCGAAGTTGCGGCCCTCGAGCCGGATGTACGCCCACTTGCGGTCGTCGAGCCAGGCGACGTGGTCGGACGGGCCGATGTGCACGTCGTCGGCTTCGATGCCGTGGTCGATCTGGCTCGTGACGGACTGCGTCTTCGAGATCTTCTTGGACTCGAGGCGCTCGCGCTCGAGCATGTTCTTGAAGTCCATGTTGCCGCCGACGTTGAGCTGGTACGTGCGGTCGAGCACCAGCCCGCGGTCCTCGAAGAGGCGGGCGAGGATCCGGTGGACGATCGTGGCGCCGACCTGGCTCTTGATGTCGTCGCCGACGATCGGCACACCCGCGTCGGCGAACTTCTGCGCCCACACTGGGTCGCTCGCGATGAACACGGGGATCGCGTTCACGAACGCGACGCCGGCGTCGAGCGCGGCCTGCGCGTAGTGCTTCTGCGCTTCCTCGCTGCCGACCGGGAGATAGCTCACGAGCACGTCGGCCTGCGTCGCGCGCAGCACGCGCGCGACGTCGACCGGCTCGAGGGGCGACTCCTCGATCGTCTGGCGGTAGTACTTGCCGAGACCGTCGAGTGTCGGACCGCGTTGCACCTGCACGCCGAGCTCGCCGACGTGCGCGAAGCGGATGGTGTTGTTCTGCCCCGCGAAGATCGCCTTGCCGACGTCGAGCCCGACCTTCGCGGCGTCGACGTCGAACGCAGCGACGAACTCGACGTCGCCGACGTGGTAGCCGCCGAGCACTACGTGCATGAGGCCCGGCACCGACTCGGCGGGGTCGGCCTTGCGGTAGTACTCGACGCCCTGGACGAGGCTGCTCGCGCAGTTCCCCACGCCCGCGATGGCGACGCGGATCCGACTTCGACCGCTGGTGCGGTTCATGCGGTGGCTCCTTCCTGTGACGCTTCGGCCGCCGCCGCACGTTCGGCGGCGATCAGCTCGTCGACCCACTCGAGGTCGCGTTCGGTGGACTTCCGGCCGTGCTCGAGCAGCGACAGCGCGTACCGGTCCTGGCCGGCGCGCGACCCGCGCGCGCGGTGCAGGCGCGCGACGAGGTCGGCGCGGCGCTGCTCGAGGAGGGCCATGCGGGCGTCGCGCGGGAGGTACCGGCAGAACGCGAGCTTGAGCGCGAAGGCCCGCTCGTCGTCCGTACCGGGCGCGGTGTCGCCCGTCAGCAGCTCGAGGAACATCTGCTCGCCCCGTTCGGTGAGGCGGTAGGCCTTGCGGTTGCGCCGCCCGGGCTTGGCGAGCCGGCGGACTCGGGCTGCCGCGGCCTCGCCGCTCAGCGACCCCGTGGCGGGCATCGGGGGCGCGGGTGCCTCGTCACCGGGCTCGACGACCTCGACAGCCCCCGCCCGCTCGAGGCGGCGCAGCGCGGGATAGAGCGACCCGTACGAGACGCCCCAGAGGAACCCGAGCGTGTCGCCCAGGCGCTTCTTCAGCTCGTAGCCGTGGAGCGGTTGCTCCTTGAGGAGGCCGAGGACGGCGAGCTCGAGCATTTGGGGTCGGGCTCCGGGGGTGTTCGGCGATATGACGGAATGATATATCGAGCCGATATATCGGTCGTCAGTATGACGGTACCCGGCGGCCGAGTGCAAGCACCGTCCCCGACGTGTGCCGGAGGACACGACCCCGCCCGCGCGCCGCGATCGGCGCCGGTCGGGCGTCGGTACACTGCTCGCCGTGGCTCGCCACGTGGACTACGCCCTCGCCCGGCGCGCGGTGTTGCGTGATCTGCGGCGCGGGCGTGTCGGCCGTCACGACGTGTGTGATGCCCACCCCGAGCTGGTCCGGGCGGCGCTGAACGTCGGCGAGGAGGCACGACGCGACTGCCCGGTCTGTGGGAACGCCAGCCTGCGGCTGGTGTCGTACGTCTACGGCGACGCGCTCAAGGCCGCGAACGGCCGGTGCATCAGCTTCCCCGGCGAGCTCGAGAAGCTCGGCGCCTCGATCGACGAGTTCGCCTGCTACGTCGTCGAGGTCTGCCCCGACTGCCGGTGGAACCACCTCGACCGCCGGCTCCTCCTGGGGCGCCGGCACGCCGGCTGACCGAGTGCGACGCTCGGCGCCGCGCTCCTACTCCTCGACGGGTTCGTTCGGGTACTGCGAGATGCAGGAGATGCACCACAGCTCCGGCGGGTCGACGACCTCGTAGGACGCCGGCGCGTCCCACCGCTCGGGGGTGACGTACACGCGGCGGACGAGCACGAGCTCGTCGTCCTCGTGGGCGCAGTTCTCGCACGCGCGCATCGCCCTGAATGTAGGGCCCGGCGCGGGCGCCCGACCTGGGCGTTCACTCGTCCGCCTGGGTAGCATCGCCGCGCCGCCGGGAGCCGAGCGTGCCCCGGACGGTGGAGGCCCGTGTCATGACCGCGAACGCGTCGCGCAACGCGCGCCCGCTCACCGCGCCCGACGTCCGCACCCGGAAGGGCTCGGACACCCCGCTCGTCATGGTCACCGCGTACGACGCGCCGACCGCGCGCATCGCGGACGCCGCCGACGTCGACATGATCCTCGTGGGCGACTCCGTCGCGATGGTCGTGCTCGGCTACGACGACACGCTGCAGGTCACCATCGACGACATGGCCCATCACGTCGCCGCCGTCGCGCGCGCCAAGCCGCGCCCGATGATCATCGGCGACATGCCGTGGATGTCGTTCCACGTGTCACGCGAGGCGGCCGTCGAGAACGCGGCCCGGCTGGTCCGCGCGGGCGCCAGCGCGGTGAAGCTCGAAGGCGGCGCGAAGCGGGCCGAGATCGTGCGCGCGATCGTCGACGCGGAGATCCCGGTGATGGGCCACCTCGGGCTCACGCCGCAGTCGGTCCACGCGCTGGGCGGGTTCCGCGTACAGGGCAAGGAGCTCGACGTCGCGCGCGCCATCGTGGACGACGCGACCGCGCTCGTCGACGCGGGATGCTTCGCGATCGTGCTCGAGTGCGTGCCGGACGCGGTCGCCCGTGTCATCACGGACGCCGTGCCCGTACCGACGATCGGCATCGGCGCGGGCCGTCACTGCGACGGTCAGGTCCTCGTCTTCCACGACGTCGTCGGCCTCGACGACCGCATCAGCCCGAAGTTCGTGCGGCGGTACGCGGACCTCAAGGAGGACGCGACGCTCGCGGTCGCGCGCTTCGCCGACGACGTGCGCAACGGGTCGTTCCCGTCGAGCAACGAGACGTACCACGTCGCCGACGATCTCACCGAGGCCCTCGGGCTGTACGGGGCGACGCCCGCCGACGCGTGACGCCACGACGCGCGGTCGCGCTCGGTGCCGGGGCACTCGCGATCGCGCTCGTGGTCGCCGCCTACGCGCTCGCGCGCGACCGCAACCAGGCCGCGCGCGCGCAGCCCCTCGCGCCCGATCTCGCCGGTGCGTTGCGCGACGCACGTCCCGCGTCCGACCCGTTCCTCACGTGGCCCGAGGCGCGCGTCGCGCTCGGCGGGCACTGCCTCCGCGTGATCGTCGCCGCGAGCGAGACGCAACGCGAGGAAGGCCTGCGCGCGCGTCGCGACCTCGGGCCGTACGCGGGGATGCTGTTCGTGAATCCCACGGACGTCGCGACCGCGTACACGATGTCCGGCGCGCCGCTCCCGCTCGACCTGACGTTGTTCGACCGCGACGGCCGGCCGCTCGAGCACCACGCGCTCGAGCCGTGCTCCGGCACGATCTCCCAGTGCCCGGTGACTCGCCCGTCGCAGGAGTACCGACTCGCGCTCGAGACGCCCCGGGGCACACAACCCGTCGCTCCGCTCGGCGGCTGTGGCTGACGACGGCAGCACGGTCCATAGCGCTCGCGCCGCGGGACGGATGCCATGCTCGCGGTGTGGAAGTCGTCCGACGCGCGACACCCGCGGACGTCAGGAGCGTCCTGTCGCTCTGGACACGGGCCGCCGCCGCGCCCTCGGTCACCGACGACGAGGAGTCACTGCAGCGGATGGCCGCGCGCGGTGCGCTCTTCGTCGCCGAGACGGACGACACGATCGTCGGAAGCGTCATCGCGACGTTCGACGGGTGGCGCGGGAACGTCTACCGCCTCGCTGTCGACCCCCGCTACCGGCGCCGGGGAGTCGCCCGTCGTCTCGTCGAGCACGGCGAGCGTCACCTCGCGGATCAAGGGTGCGTCCGGGTCAGCGCGCTCGTCGTGCGGGACGAGCCCGCGGCGACCAGCCTGTGGTCCGCACTCGGATACGAGCTGCAGGACGCGATGCTCAGGTTCGTCAAGACGGGGCCGCTCGGCGGGCGCTGACCGCCTGGCCCGGGTGGCTGTCACACCCCTTCGGTAGCGTTCGTCGGGATAGGACGTGTCGAGACGGCGGGACGGTCGCGCCGGCGGGCCTCACGGGACCCTCTGGGAGCGCGGGACCCTTCTGGTAGATTGCCCCGCTTGGTCATGCGGCCCGCCCCGTCGGCGGGCGTCACGCGAGACCCGATCTTGCTCCTCGCGGTCCGGCGCACACGCCCGGGCTGAGCTGGGAGCCCGCACCGAGTCCGAGGACCCGGGCGGTCCGAAGGAGGTGACGGCCGTGCGGCCGTACGAGGTCATGATCATCTTCGACGCGGACCTGGAGGAGGAGACGATCCGGTCCGCCGTCACCCGCTACGTCCAGCTGCTCGAGTCGCGGGGCGCGGAGCCCGGCTACGTCGACCACTGGGGGAAGCGGCGGTTCGCCTACGAGCTCAAGCACCGGTGGGAGGGCTACTACGTCGTCCTCCAGGTCCGGGCCGAGCCGCCGGCGATGGACGAGCTGCACCGCGTCCTGTCTCTCGCTGACGAGGTTCTCCGTCACAAGGTGCTGCGCATCCCGGAGGAGGTCTACGGGCCGCCGAAGGCTGCGGGCGCCGCCGCGGCGGAAGGGTAGGGAGGCACTTCAGATGGCGAACGGCAACACGGTCACGATCGTCGGGAACATCACCCGCGACCCCGAGCTGCGCTACACGCCGAGCGGGCAGTCGAACACCCGCTTCGGCGTCGCGGTCAACCGTCGCTGGCAGGACCGCGCGTCCGGTGAGTGGCAGGAGGCGACGAGCTTCTTCGACGTCGTGTGCTGGCGCGACCTCGCGGAGAACGTGAGCGAGTCGCTCGGCAAGGGCAGCCGGGTGATGGTGACCGGCCGGCTCGAGCAGCGCACCTGGGAGACCAAGGAGGGCGATCGCCGCAACGTCGTCGAGATCATCGCGGACGACGTCGGTCCGAGCCTGCGCTTCGCGACCGCGAAGGTCGAGCGCAACGAGCGCCGCGGCGGCGGCGACGCGCCGGGCGGTGGCAGCGGTGGCGGTGGCGGGGGCGGCGGTGGCCGCCCCGCGCCCGAACCGGTGCCGAGCTACGAGGACTACGGCGAAGAGCCGTTCTGATCAGAACGATCGCGTGCGGACGAAGCCGGGCCGTGCGCGGATGCGCGGGACGGCCCGGCCCGAGGGAGTCATGTCATGGCGAGAGATCGCGAGAGGCGCAAGGGCGGTGCGGCCGACCGCCGGCGCACCCCGAAGAAGAAGGTGTCGATCCTCACGTCGGAGAACATCACGTGGGTCGACTACAAGGACGTCAACCTGCTGCGGCGGTTCATGTCGGAGCGGGCGAAGATCCGAGCCCGGCGCGTCACGGGCAACTCCGCGCAGCAGCAGCGCGCCGTCGCGCAGGCGATCCGCGTCGCGCGCGAGATGGCCTTGCTGCCCTACAGCGTCCGGCAGGTGACGCAACGCAGCAAGGGTGCGCGCGGCCGCGATCGGGACCGCGATCGCGACCGTGGGCGCGAGCAGCAGGCCCCCGAGGCGGCCGAGCCCACGGAGGCGACGGAGATGCCCGAGGGCGTGACCGTCGGTGCCGCGGGTGACGGCGAGGCCACGGGCGAGGCGACCGGGAACGCGCCCGCGCCGGCCGCGACCGCGGCCGAGGAGGGCGGCGAGGCGTGAGGATCGTCCTGCGCGAAGACGTCGAGCATCTCGGCACGAAGGGCGACGTCGTCGACGTCGCGGACGGGTACGCGCGCAACTTCCTCGTGCCGCGCGGTCTCGCGATGCGTGCGAGCAAGGGCACGATCGCGCAGGCGGCAGCGATGCGACGCAACCGGGAGGCGCGCGACCGTCGTGAACGCGAGGCGGCGACCGCGGTCGCGGCCCAGCTGCGCGACAAGCGCGTCGAGGTCCGTGCGCGCGCGGGCGAGGGTGGCCGCCTGTTCGGCTCCGTGACGGCTGCCGACATCGCGGACGTCGTACGCGACCAGCTCGGCGTCGAGATCGACCGGCGCCGTGTGCAGCTCGACGAGCCGCTGAAGGAGCTGGGCGACCACGAGGTCGGCGTGCGCCTGCACACCGACGTCGACGCGGTCCTCACCGTCGCGGTCGTCGCCCAGTAGCGCCCGGCTCGTCCCGAACGAGACACGCGCACCACGAGATCCGCGGTGCGCGTGTCGCGTCGCGGCACCATGGACCGCTGCCCGTGTCGTTGCTGACACACCCCCGTGGTTCGCTGTGGATCACGGCCGGGTTGTCCACACGCAACGCACACGCAATCCACATCCAAATCACAGGGTTTCGCTACTTCCAACCCACAGCCCCGCGACGCGACGATGCCCCGCCGGGCGGGGTGCAGGAGCGGAGACACGGTGGTCCAGTCGATCGAGCAGGTGCGACGGCCGTCCTCGGGGACGGCGCGGGTCCCGCCGCACAACCTGGAGGCGGAGGAGTCGCTGCTCGGCGCGATGCTGCTCTCGCGCGACGCGATCACCGCCGCGCTCGAGTGCCGCGTCGAGGCGTTCGACTTCTACAAGCCCGCGCACGGGCACATCTTCGACGCCGTCGTGTCGCTCTACGGGCAGGGCGAGCCCGTCGACCCCGTCACGGTCGCCGAAGAGCTTCGCCGCGCGAACCTGCTCGACCAGCTCGGCGGCAAGCCGACACTGCTGCGCATCCAGGCGACGACACCGGCGTCCGCGAACGCCGGCCACTACGCGCAGATCGTCGGTGAGCTCGCGCTGTTGCGCCGGCTGATCAGCGTCGCGGGCGAGATCGCCGAGCTGGGCTACGAACCGCCCGACGACGTCACCGAGACGTTGGACCGCGCCGAGTCGCTCGTGTTCGAGGTCGCCGAGCGTCGGGTGTCGGAGTCGCTCGTCGGTCTCGCGACGTCGCTGAACACCGCGCTCGAGCAGCTGGAGTCCCTCTACGGCCGCGACGAGCAGCTGACCGGCGTCCCGACCGGCTACCACGAGCTCGACAACATCCTGCTCGGACTGCAGCCGTCGAACCTCGTCGTCGTGGCCGCCCGTCCCGGTCAGGGCAAGACGAGCTTCGCCCTGGGCGCGGCGGCGAACGTCGCGCTCGAGGTGCGCAAGCCCGTCCTGTTCTTCTCGATGGAGATGGGCAACCTCGAGCTGACCAAGCGGATCCTCGCGTCCGAGGCGCGCGTGGACGCGAAGAGACTGCAGACCGGCAACATCCCCGAGGGCGACTGGAACCGGCTCAGCCACGCGGTCGGCCGGCTCGCGGAGGCACCCTTCTTCATCGACGACAACCCGCACACGACCGTCATGGAGATGCGGGCGAAGGCGCGGCGCACGAAGGCGCGCTACGGCGACCTCGGGCTCGTCGTCGTCGACTACCTGCAGCTCATGACGTCCACGCGGCGCGCCGAGAACCGCCAGGTCGAGGTGGCCGACATGTCACGCGGCCTCAAGATCCTCGCCCGCGAGCTCGACTGCCCGGTGATGTGCCTCTCGCAGCTCAACCGCCAGCTCGAGTACCGCACCGACAAGCGGCCGATGCTCGCCGACCTGCGCGAGTCCGGGAGCATCGAGCAGGACGCCGACGTCGTCTGCTTCATCTACCGCGACGAGCAGTACAACCCCGAGTCGGACCAGCGCGGCACCGCCGAGGTCATCGTCGCGAAGCACCGCAACGGCCCAACCGGTGTCGCGCGCCTCGCCTTCCTCGACCACCTCACGAAGTTCGCCAACATGGCGCGTGAGTGAGTTGAACGACGCGCGCGCCCTCCTTCGACGCGCGGTCGACGCGCTGGGCGGCGAACGACGGCCAGGGCAGGACGAGCTCGCCGATGCCGTGGCCGACGCGTTCGAGCGTGGCCACCACCTCGTCGCCGAGGCGCCCACCGGCTCGGGGAAGTCGCTCGCGTACCTCGCGCCCGCGGTCGCGTCGGGCCGCCGTACGGTCGTCTCGACCGCGACCATCGCGCTGCAGGACCAGCTCGTCGGCAAGGACCTCCCGCACCTCGCCGAGCACGCGGGCGTCGACGTCTCGTTTGCCCTGGTGAAGGGCCGCTCGAACTACCTCTGCCGTGCGAAGCTCGCCGCGGCATCGGCGCCGGACGCGCTCTTCGACGTCGCGCCCGGGCCCGCGTTCGACGAGGAGCTCGACGCGTGTCGCGCGCTGGCCGCGACGTCGGAGACGGGCGACCGTGCCGACGCCGCGGACGTGTCCGACGCGACGTGGTCTGCGGTGAGCTGCTCGCCGATGGAGTGCCCCGGCGCGGCACGGTGTGCGTACGGCGCCGAGTGCTTCGCCGAGCACGCGATCGCGCGTGCGGCTGACGCGGACGTGGTCGTCGTGAACCATGCGTTGTGGTGCGCCGACCTGGCGATCGGCGGTTGGATCGTCCCGGAGCACGCGCAGGTCGTCGTCGACGAGGCGCACGCACTTGCCGACGCGGCGACGAACGCGTTCGGCACGTCGCTCACGCCCAACGGGATCAGCCAGCTCGCGAGCCGGGCGCGCAACCTCGGTGTCGCGCAGTCGGCGACGGATGCGCTCGAGCGCTCGGTCGGTGCGCTCACGACCGCGATCGGGTCGGCGGACGGGCGCGTGCGCCCAGGCCGTGATACCGCGCTCATGGACGCGCTCACCGGCGTCCGTCAGCGCGTCCGCGACGTCGACGGCGCGCTCGCGAAGCTCGAGCGATCGGCGAGCGACGGGACCGCGGTCGCGCTCGCGCGGAGGCTCGTCGCCGCGCGGGTGGACACGCTCGCCCGGATGATCGACGACCACGACGACGACGTCGTGTGGGTCGAGTCGGACCGGGGACGGCCGTTCCTGCGGGCCGCGCCCGTCGACGTCGCCGCCCGTCTCGGTCCCGTGCTCGCGCAGAAGCCGACCGTCTTCGTCTCCGCGACTCTCGGCGCGCGCGAGCCGTTCCCCGCGTTCGCCGGCAGCATCGGGCTCGACCCGGACGCGCCGCTGCGTACGGCCCACGCATCGCCGGACAACGACGACGGCGATCCGGAGGCGGACGGCCCCGGTGCCGGCTACCGCGCGCTCGCGGTCGCGCCCGCGTTCGACTGGCGGCAGCAGGCGTTGCTGTACGTGCCCAAGCGGACGCTGCCACCGCCCAGCGACCCGCAGTGGGCCGACGCCGCGGGCGACGAGCTGTGCCGGCTCGTGGAAGCGGCCGGCGGCCGCACGCTCGTGCTGTGCACGACGAACGCGAACGTGACCCGGTTCGCGGCGCTGCTGCGCGAGCGCGTCGACGTCACGGTCCTCGCGCAGGGCGAGGGCTCGCGTGCCGCGCTGACCGCGCGGTTCCGCGACGACGAGACGTCGGTGCTCGTCGGCACGCGGTCGTTCTGGGAGGGTGTCGACGTCATCGGGCGCTCGTGCGTGCTCGTCGTGATCGACCGGCTGCCGTTCCCGACGCCCGCCGACCCGTTGCTCGCCGCGCGTCGCGAGCTCGTGGAACGTGACGGTGGCTCCGGGTGGCGCTCGGTCGACCTCCCCGCCGCCAGCCTCGCGCTCTGCCAGGGTGTCGGCCGGCTGATCCGGTCGCGCACCGACCGCGGCGTCGTCGCGGTGCTCGACGTACGCCTCGCGCACGACCGCTACCGCTATCGGAACGTCCTGCTCGACGCGCTCCCGCCCGTCCGGCGTTGCATCGACCGCGCGGAGGTGGCGCGCTTCTTGCGTGACGCGGTCGCGTCGGTCCCGCTCGGTACCGCGGACTCAGAACAAGCGGAGCGGACGGTCGACGCCGTCGCGTAGCGCGTCGACGTCGATCTCGACGCACTCGACGCCCCTGCTCTCGGCGAACACGCGCGCCTGCGGCTTCACGCGCGTGGCAACGAGCATCCCGCGCGTCGGCGCGAGCCGCGAGTCGCGATCGAGCCGCTCCTGGTACCGCAGGAGCTGCTCGACGCCCGCGATCTCGCCGATGCGCTTGACCTCGACCACGACCGCCTGCCCGTCGCCGTCGCGGCACAGCAGGTCGACGGGCCCGATGTCCGTCGGGTACTCGCGCCGGATCAGCACGAAGTCGTCCTTCAGCGCCTGGACGCGCGCCGCGAGCAGCGCCTGCAGCTCCGCCTCGACGCCGTCCTTCTCGAGCCCCGGGTCGTCGCCGAGGTCGATCACGTGATCGTGCAGCACCTCGTCGAGCTCGATCGTGAGCCGCTCACCGCGCGCGTTCGTCGCGACGATCCGTCCGGGCTCCTCGCGCAGCGTGCACGGTGGCGTCATCCAGTTGAGCGGCTTGTACGCGCCCGAGTCGGAGTGGATCGAGACGGAGCCGTCGGCCTTGATGAGGACGAGCCGTGGTGCACGCGCGAGGCGCGCGCCCAGCCGGCCCTCGTACTCCACGGAGCACCACGCGACCACGAGACGCACGCGGCGGGTTGTATCACGGCTCGGCCCGAGGGAGCCGACGACGCCCCTCCCGGTACGATCCGCCCCGTGAGCTTCTACGACGAGGTGCTGCGCGAGCTGCTCGCCGCCGTCGGGGCCGCCATGTTCTTCGGCAACCTGTACGCGCTCGCTCGTCGACGAGCCGACGCGCGCGAGCACGCGGCCCGGTCCGCGTCACGGGGCCGGAAGGCCTCCGCGCGTGGCCCTGCGCCCAGGGCGCGCAGCGCGAGCGGCTCACGGCAGCAGACCAGCGACCTCGCGCAGGCGCCCGTCGCGCGGACGCTCGTCTACATCGTGCTCGGCTTCGTGATGATGGTGGCGGGCATCGCGGCACTCGTCGCCCGCTGAGCCCGACACCGCGTGGCACGACGCCCGCGCGCGCAGCGCGTCGAGCGTCAGCTCCCAGCGGATCCGGCGTGCGAGCCACTCCACGGCCGCGGTCGCGTCCTCCATGCGGACCTCCTCCGCGTCGCAACGGACGCTTCCGAGGGTCGCGGACCGACGTGAAGCGCCTGTGTCGACGCGAGGGCGAGCGCGTGATCGTTGCGTGAGGACGTGGTGACGCCGGCCCGCGGGTCGCCGACCCGGGCGGCGGCGTGCTGGACGACGGCGCGGGCGACCCAGACCGACCGGTCCTCCCAGCGGCGAGCCTGCACCAGCCGGGCGACCGCGCCGAGCGCGCACAACGCCGCCACTGTCACGTCGGGCACGCCGAGGCGAGCGACGCCGTCGATGGCCGCGGCGAGACGAGGCGGGAGCCCGTCGAGGTAGCGCTCGGGTCGCCACGGACCGAGCGCGTCCTCGTGGAGCGCGTACAACGCGCGGCCCGCATGGACCTGCTCGCGCGCGAGGTCGAGGAACTCGCGCACCGATCGCGTGTAGCGGTGCTCGGCGCGGAGTTCCTCGTCGTACACGCCGGTGAGGCCGGCCGCGTGGCACCGGAGGCCGAAGTCGCGGTCCTCGTGGTGCGCGTGCACGTAGTCACGGTTCGTCATCCCGACTGCGAGGCACTCGTCGCGGCGGATCGACAGGTTCCCGCCCCAGAGGTCGAAGAGCACCGCGTCGCCGTCCGTGTAGCGCGCGACCACGCGCCCGTAGTCGCGTGCGTAGACGCGTGCCGTCGCGTTGCCGCGACACGCGCGGGCGGAGACCGGCATGGTGCCGACGACGACCGCGTGGTCGTGGTGCGCGTGCGCGCGGAGGTGACCGGTCGCGAGGAGCGGGCCGGCGACGACGTCGTCGTCGAGGAACAGCAGGATGTCGCCGCGAGCGAGCCCGGCGCCCGTGGCCCGGGCCTGTGCGGGGCCGCGCGCGGCGCCCGTGACCACGCGCACGCGAGGATCGGTGTCGGCGAGCGCGGCGACTGCCCGGCCCGGTGGACCGGCCCGGTCCAGCACGACGACGACCTCGGACGTCGCCGGGTCGTCGAGGACGCTGGCGACGGCGTCGGCGGCGCGGGAGCCGCCGTCGCGGGTGGGCACGATCACGGACAGCGAGCGAGAATGTTCGCGCTCATCGTGGTGAGTCACGCACGGCTCCCGGTAGAAGGTGACGCGTCGTGCTCGGCAGGATACGAATCGTGCCGCGCCGAGCGTACCCGGGTCAGCGGGTGCGGACCGCGGATGCAGAGGGGGAGCACATGGGGCGGGTGGTGGCGATCGGGCTCGACTCGGGGTCGCGGACGCTCGTCGACGTGCTCGCCCGCCAAGGGGTGCTGCCGGAGCTCGGCCGGTTGCGGCCCCGGGCCGCGCGGTACTCGTTGCGCAGCGGTCCCGCCCACCGCCACGGCATGCTGTGGCCGCAGTTCGTCACGGGCCGTGCGGCGCGCTTCGACGGCGACTGGCTCCGCCTGACCTTCGACCGCGACACCTATGAGGTGTTCCAGGAGCCAGCGCGTGATCGCACGGGCGGGTCGCCACCGTTCTGGGACCGCGCCGGCGCGCGCACGGTCGTGTTCGACGTCCCCCGCACGACGTGCGGCGGACCCGGCGTCCAGGTGACGGCGTGGGGTGGCCACGCGCCGTTGTACCCGCGCGCCGCGAACCCCCCGGGGCTGCTCGACGAGGTGGACGCCCGCTTCGGCGTCCACCCCGCGTTCGGCAACGACTACGGCTGCGGCTGGCACGACGAGCGGCGCGTCGAGCGGCTGACGGGCGCGCTCGTGGAGGGCGCGCGACGACGCGCGCGCATCGCGCTGCACCTCCAGGAGCGGTTCCCGTCCGAGTTGTTCGTCACCGTGATGTCCGAGACGCACTCGCTGTCGGAGTTCGCCTGGCACGGTGTCGACGACGCGCACCCGCTCGCGCACGAGCGCGGCGCGCACGCGGCCCGCCAGCTGACGCGCGTCTATCGGGCGATCGATCGCGCGATCGGCGAGCTGGTCGCGCACGCCCACGACGCGCACGTCGTCGTGTTCTCGCTCGACGGTATGCGTGCCGGTCACGGCGATCTCGCATCGATCGTGCTGTTGCCCGAGTTGATGCACCGGCTGGCGTTCGGGCGTGGCCTGCTGCGGGATCCGGACCACGAGTCGTGGAGGCGCGCCGGCTACCCGGTCGTCGTGCCGCGACGCGCTCGTCCCTGGCGGCTGACGATGGACGAGTACCTCGTGGACCGGCCCCGAGCCGGCTTCGGCGCGGCGGTGAAGCGTCATCCGCTGTACCACGCGGCACGCGTCGGCGCACCGGCGCGAACCCTGCTCTCGCGGGTGAAGCACGTCCCGCACGGTGTCCTGGGGCTTCCGATACCGCGCGAGTGGCATGACGAGACCGGCGGCGTCCTGCCGCGCGAATCGACGCGCGAGATGCTGTTCATCGGCCACTACCAGCCCTACTGGGAGCACATGCGCGCGTTCGCGCTGCCCACGTTCGGCGACGGCTACGTGCGCGTCAATCTCGCCGGCCGCGACCGGCACGGCGTCGTCGCCCGCGACGAGTTCGGGCGCGCGTGCGCGGAGGTCGAGACGATGCTCGCCGCGATCCGCAATCCGCGCACGGGTCACGCGGCCGTGCTCGACGTCGAGCGTGTCGACGGAGGTCCGTACGACCCCGCCGTCGATCGCTACGCGGATCTCGTGGTGCGCTGGTCGGAGCCGATCGACGCGTTCGAGCACCCCGACGTCGGGATCGTTGGGCCTTTCCCGCTGCACCGGACGGGCACGCACGCCGACGGCGGGTTCGCGTGGATCGCGGGTCCTGGCGTCGCGCCTGGCGACCACGGTGAGGCGTCGGTGCTCGACCTCCCGCCCACGATCCTCGGCCTGCTCCGCCGGCCGGTGCCCGCGGACGTCGTCGGCTCGCCGCTCGCCGGTACGCGCGCGCCGGCGGGCGCGGCGCGCGTCCCGTCGGTCAGCGGGACAGGGCGATGATGCGCTCGGCGACGAGGACCGCGAGGTCGGGCGGCGTCGCCGGTCGGGGAGGAGTCGTCGGGCGGCTCATGGCCCCTCGATCGGCGTCACTCGGAACGTCGTGAGCCGACCTCCGCAAGATCATCCCCGGATCAACCGGCCCGCCCGGGCCCTCGTCCGACGACGTGATCTCAGGCGCCGAGGCCGAGCATCGTGCGGAAGTCCTCGGTCGTGTTCACGTGCGGGAACGGCTCGTCGGGAACGGGCACGTGCAACGCGTCGCAGATCGGTTCCCACCCGTCGCCGGGCTGCCATTCCATCAGGCGGTCCGGCGGGACCGCCTCGCGCACGCGCTCGTTGTGGGCGGTGTACGCGCGCTTCGCCGCGTCCTCGTCGTCCCACTCGGGCGTGAACCGTGCGCGGAACACCGCGTCGATCATGGCGAGCTGGGCGGCCGCGACCGGATCGGGCGGGACGGGCCGGCGCATCACCTCGAAGATCGTGTTGTCCGCGCTGCGCCACCAGCCGTCGGCGTCGCGCGTCGACAGCAGCACGATCGCGTCAGGGTTCGCGGTTGCGAGCTCCGACCAGAACGACGCGGCGGGCCAGTCGACCGTCGCGCCGTACCCCGACGGGAACGCGTCCCAGTCCGGCGGTACGCCGTCGGCCGCGCCGTGCCACACCTCGATGTCCTCGGGGCGGCCGAACACCTCGATCATGTGGTAGCAGGGCTCGCCGAGGAGCCGCTCGAGCGCGAACTTCAGCGAGTTCGTCCCCGTCCGACCCAGACCGGCCCCGACGACGCGCAGCGCCACCTCGCACCCCCTGCCTCGACGGCTGCGAGCGGGGAGCCTCCCACAGTTCCCGGCCGCTCGCCGCCGCACGCCGGGCATAAGAACAAGTAGTACCTTGTTCTTTGCTCCACCCGGCGAAGACGGGACCAAGGCAAGGCGGGCAGAAGGCAAGGAGGGCGACATGGCAGGCTCCGATCGCACCCGACCGGTCGCGGTGATCACCGGTGGCTCCCAGGGCCTCGGCCTCGCGCTGGCAGACGCGCTCGCCGATCGGGGGTGGGCGCTCGTCGTCGACGCCCGCCGTTCCGACCGGCTCGACGCCGTAGTCGGGCAGCTCGCGACGCGCACCGCGGTCGTCGGCGTCGCGGGTGACGTCACCGATCCCGGCCACCGTGCCGCGCTCGTCGACGCGGCCACCCACCTCGGCGACGTGCGCGTCCTCGTCAACAACGCGAGCACGCTCGGCCAGAGCCCGCTTCCCGCGTTGAGCGACGTCGACGCGTCGGTGCTGCGGCGCGTGTACGACGTGAACGTCGTCGCTCCGATCGCGCTCGTGCACGATCTCGGTGACGCGCTCCGCGCCGGGGCCGCCGTGGTCAACATCACGTCCGATGCCGCGGTCGAGGCGTACGAGGGTTGGGGTGCGTACGGGTCGTCGAAGGCGGCGCTCGAGCACGCGAGTCGCGTGCTCACCGTCGAACGTCCCGACCTGCGCGTGCTCGTCGTCGATCCCGGCGACATGCGCACCGAGATGCACCAGGACGCGTTCCCGGGCGAGGACATCGGTGACCGTCCGCTCCCCGAGGTCAGCGTTCCCGGCATCGTCGCGCTCATCGAGGGCGAGCAGCCGAGCGGACGGTACGAGGCGCGCGCGGTCGCGCGGTCGTTGGAGACGGTCCGATGACGCCGGTCGCCGGCGCCCCCGCGGTCGCGTCGCTGCGGTTCACGCTCGATCCCGCGCACGAGGCCCACGAACCGCCGGAGGCGCGCGGCATCACACGCGACGCGGTGCGCCTCCTGGTGTCGGACGGCGACGCACCTCCGGTGCACACCTACTTCGCGAACCTCGCGTCGTACCTCCACGCGGGTGACGTGCTCGTCGTGAACACGTCGGCGACGATCCCGGCCGCGCTCGACGCGCGGCTCCCGGGCGGCGATCCGGTCGTCGTACACCTGTCGACCGAGATGCCGGGCGGTGTGTGGCTCGTCGAGGTGCGCCAACCCGATGCCGGCGCGACCGTCCCGTTGCGGCTCGACGCGGCCGTCGACGTCGCGCTCCTTGGGGGAGGCGACGCCCACCTGCTCGCTCGCTTCGACGGCTCGACGCGGCTGTGGCTCGCCGAGCTGCGCATCGGCGCTCCGGTGCTGGAGTACGTCAGCCGTCACGGTCGCGCGATCCGGTACGCGCACGTGGAGCGGGACTGGCCGATCAGCTCGTACCAGACCGCCTTCGCGCTCGAGCCCGGGAGCGCGGAGATGCCGAGCGCGAGCCGGCCGTTCACGGACCGGCTGGTCGCCGACCTCGTCCGGCGGGGCGTGCTCATCACGCCGCTGGTGCTGCACACGGGAGTGTCGTCGCTCGAAGGCGGGGAACGGCCGTATCCCGAGCGTTACCGCGTGCCCGGGACGACCGCTGACGTGATCAACGCGGCGCACGCGCGCGGCGGTCGCGTCGTCGCGGGCGGCACGACGGTCGTGCGCGCGCTCGCGACCGTGACCGACGAGCAGGGCACGGTGCACCCCGGGCACGGGTGGACCGACGTCGTCGTCACGCCCGACTCCGCGCTCCCGTCGATCGACGGCCTGCTGACGGGATGGCACGAGCCCGAGGCGTCGCACCTCTGGATGCTGCAGGCGATCGCGCCGGCGCACGTCCTCGACGACGCGTATGCCGCCGCGCTCGAACATGGTTACCTGTGGCACGAGTTCGGCGACAGCCACCTCCTGCTGCGTGCACGACGATGACGCCCAAGACGACCAGCCCGTCCTCGCGAACGTCTCCGACGCTGCCCGGCGGGCGTCGCGCCGTGCTGTACGCCGTGCGGCGCCGCGGCGAGGCGACCGCCGAGCAGGTCGCGGAGCAGCTCGGGATGACAGTGAGCGGCGCGCGCCAGCACCTGAGCGCGCTCGTGCGCGACGGCCTGGTCGCCGCGAACGACACCGGACCCCGTGAAGGCGCGCGCGGTCGCCGCGCGTTGCTGTACGCCACCACACCCGCCGCCGACGCGCTGTTCCCGAAGGCGTACGGCGAGCTCACCAACGAGCTCCTCGGCTATCTCTCCGACCGCGATCCGGCGATGGTCGACGGCCTGTTCGAGCGGCGACGCGAGCACCGCATCGAGAACGCCCGCGCCCGCCTCGCGAAGAAGCGCGGGCTCGCTGCGAAGGTCGCCGAGCTGACCGCGATCCTCGACGCCGACGGCTACCTCGCGACCTGGGAGAAGGCGGGCGCGGACCTCTATCGGGTCATCGAGCACAACTGCGCGATCTGGGCCGTCGCCCAGCGGTACGGGCAGGCGTGCACGAGCGAGATCGACTTCATCCGCGCCGTGCTGCCGGAAGCGGAGGTCGAGCGCGTCAAGCACATGGTGGCCGGCGCGCCGCACTGCGCGTACGAGATCCGGCGGCGCACGCGGGCACGCGCCACCGGCTGATCGGCTCGCGCCGACTGCCGGCACCGGCATCGCGCGGTTCGTCGTGGGCCGTGCACACCGCGGCGCACACGACTCACACGTCACCCTGAAGCGGCGCGATGAGTTCGCGACCGCGGGGCCGTCGTATCCGACGATGGGACTCCTCGTAGACTCGACGGTCATGCCCGCTCGCTCCGACGCCGCCACCCGCGAGATCGGCTTCGACGATCTCGAGCCGTACCGCCGGGAGCTGACCGGCTACTGCTACCGGATGCTCGGCTCGGGGTTCGAGGCCGACGACGCCGTCCAGGAGACGCTGGTGCGCGCGTGGCGCGCCATCGACGGCTTCGAGGGCCGGTCCACGGTCCGGTCGTGGCTGTACCGGATCGCGACGAACGTGTGTCTCGACATGCTGCGCGGCCGCCAGCGCCGCGCCCGGCCGATGGAGATCGGCCCCGCGTCGACGACGGACGCGTTCGACGGCGCGCGGCTTCCCGAGCACTCCTGGGTCGGCCCGATCGCGGACGACCGCGTGCTGGACCTCGACGACGATCCTGCCGAGGTCATGGCACAGCGCGAGACGATCCGCCTCGCGTTCGTCGCCGCGCTGCAGCATCTGCCGGCCCGCCAGCGCGCGGTGCTGATCCTGCGCGAGGTGTTGCGCTGGCAGGCGAGCGAGGTCGCGGAGCTGCTCGACACGAGCGTCGCGTCCGTCAACAGCGCGCTCCAGCGCGCCCGCGCCACCCTCGCGAACCACGACGCCGAGACGTCGCCGTCCGACCTCGTCGACGTCCAGCAGCGAGAGCTGCTGGCGCGTTACGTCGACGCCTTCGAGCGCTACGACGTCGAGCGACTTGTCACGCTGCTGCACGAGGACGCCGTCCAGTCGATGCCGCCGTACGTGCTCTGGCTGCAGGGTGCGGACGAGATCGGCCGCTGGCTGCTCGGCCCGGGCAGCGGCTGCGCCGGGTCGAAGCTCGTCCCGATCGTCGCCAACGGTTGCGCCGCGTTCGGCCAGTACCGCTCCGACGGCAAGGGTGGGCACACGCCCTGGTCGATCGTCCTCGTCGAGACGACCGGCGAGCGCATCACCGCGTTGCACAACTTCGTCGACGACCCGTCGCTCTTCGCGGCGTTCGGTCTGCCGCCGACCCTGTAGCGGCCGGTCGTCAGCGCTCCGCGTCGGTCAGGACGTCCGCGAGGCCTGCGAGCGTGATGAGCTCACGCAGGTCGTCGCAGACGTCGCGGAGCCGCAGGTCGCATCCGAGCGCGAGCGCGTGCAGGCGCAGGCGCGCGACCTCGTCCACGAGCGAGAGATCGATCGGTGCCACGCGGCAGAGCTCCCAGCGCGTCAGCTCCGCCCCGTCGCGCGTCATGACGACGGTCGCGAAGCGTGTCGGTTGGTACACGCAGCTACGACGACGGCCGCATCCGGGAATCATCGAGTCGTGGCGGAGCGGCGCGAACGGCGCGGCCGAATCGGTCATGCTCGGGACATGACGGACGTCGTGCACGGCGACCTGCTCGCGCGGATCGAGACCATCCCGGCCGGTGACGGGGCCGCCGACGAACGGCGCCGGCAGGTCGACGAGCTCGTCGAGTGGTCCCACGGTGACCGGGTCCCGCTCGAGCGGCTCGCCGACCGCTACCTCGCGCGTCTCTACCAGGACTCGGACGACTTCCGGGCGACCGAGGCACTGCGCGTGGTCAACGCCGCGCTCGCGCGGATCCCGCAGCCCGAGCGGCTGTTCGCCTGGCAGGGCCGGGAGCGCAGGCGGCGGGCGCCGCGACGCCGCTCGCGGCGGTAGCCTGATCCGCTATCCGACCGACCGTCGGTCGACGGGAGCCGTGGAGGGTCGCGGTCCAGGAGCGAGCCGGTGAGCAGGCGGGCCGAGCAGAGCCGTACGACGCGCGAGCACCTCGTCGAGGTCGCGACGGGCCTGTTCGCGGCCAGGGGCTACGAGGGCACGTCGATCGAGGCCGTCCTCGAGGAGGCCGGCGTCAGCCGCGGCGCGCTGTACCACCACTTCAAGGGCAAGGACGCGCTGTTCGACGCCGTACTCGCGAGCGTCGAGCTGCGCATCGCCGAGGAGACGCTCGCGGCCGTCGCGGACGTGACCGATCCCGCACACCCGGATCCCGTCGCGGGGCTGCGGGCCGGGTCGCTCGCGTGGATCCGTCTCGCCGGCGATCCCGTCGTCCGCCGCATCGTCCTGATCGACGCGCCCGCGGTGCTCGGCTGGGAGCGGTGGCGCGAGATCGAGGAGGAGAACGCGCTCGGCGGCGTGAAGGCGGTCATGCAGACGGCGGCCGACGCCGGGCTCGTCCCGGCCGAGCTCGCCGACCTCTTCGCGCACATGCTCCTCGCGAGCGTGAACGAGCTCGCGCTCGTCGTCGCGCGCTCGGACGACCGTGCGGCCGCCCAGGACACGGCGGAGAAGGCGGTCGACGCGCTGCTCGCGCGCCTGCTGCGCGGATGACGGTGTGTCACGGGTACCGGGCATGATGCACGGGTGAACCTGACGGGAACCGGTGTGTGGTCGCACGAGCTGCGCTACGGCGACCCGGGCGCGATCGCCGAGGCGGTCGAGGAGCTCGAGTCCGTCGGGTACAGCGCGGCGTGGATCCCCGACGTCGGCGGCGACGTCTTCACGTCGCTCGACCGCCTGCTCGCGTCGACGTCGACGTTGACGGTGGCGACCGGCATCCTCAACATCTGGATGCACACACCGGCCGACGTCGGCGCGTGGCACCGCGGGCTCGACGACGACCGGCGGTCCCGGTTGCTGCTCGGGCTCGGTGTGAGCCACGGTCCGTTGATCGACGCGCAGCCGGGCATGTCGTGGACGCGACCGGTCGCGACGATGCGCGCGTACCTCGACGGGCTCGACGACCACGGCGTCGCACCCGATGAGCGCTGCCTTGCCGCGCTCGGGCCTCGCATGTTGGAGCTCGCGCGTGACCGGTCGCTCGGTGCCCACCCGTACCTCGTCACGCCCGAGCACACGGGGTTCGCGCGTTCGATCCTCGGCGAGGATGCGAGGCTGCTCGTCGAGCAGGGAGTCGTGCTCGAGCGTGACGCAGGACCCGCGCGCGAGATCGCACGGCAGGCCCTCGAGGTCTACTGCAACCTGCCGAACTACGTGAACAACTGGAAGCGTCTCGGCTTCAGCGACGACGACGTCGACTCCCGCAGCGACCGCCTCGTCGACGCGCTGGTGGCATGGGGGGACGACGACGCGATCGCGGCGCGCGTTCGTGAGCACCGTGACGCGGGCGCGGACCACGTCTGCATCCAGGTGTTGCGCGCGGCGGGATCCGGGATGCCGCTCGACGCGTGGCGCGCGCTCGCACCCGCGGTCACGTGACGATCAGCGCGTGACGCGGAACCGTTGCCGTCCTCGTGCTCCTTCGACGTGCCAGAGTCCGCTCGATGCCTTGGTCACCGGATCCTGACGCGTTGCGCGGGCGCGTCGCGGTCGTCGCCGGTGCGACGCGGGGCGCGGGCCGCGGGATCGCGGCCGCGCTCGGGGAAGCGGGTGCGACCGTCGTCTGCACCGGCCGTACGACGCGGACCCGCCGCTCGGAGTACGACCGGCCCGAGACGATCGAGGAGACCGCGGACCTGGTGACCGCGCTCGGCGGCGTCGGGATCGCGATCCCGGTCGATCACCTCGACCGCGCGCGGGTGGCGGCGCTCGCGGAGCGGATCCGCGCCGAGCGCGGACACGTCGACGTCCTGGTGAACGACATCTGGGGTGCCGAGCGTCTCAAGGGCGGTCCCGCCGAGTGGAACACGCCCATCTGGGAGCACGACCTCGACACCGGGCTGCGCATCCTGCGCCTGGGCGTCGAGACACACCTCGTCACGTCGCATCATCTCTTGCCGCTGGTGATCGACGCGCCCGGTGGGTTGGTGGTCGAGATCACGGACGGCACGACGGAGTACAACGCGTCGAACTACCGCATCTCGGTGTTCTACGACCTCGCCAAGGTCGCGGTGAACCGGCTCGCGTTCTCGCAGGGCCACGAGCTCGCGCCCTTCGGCGGTGCTGCGGTCGCCGTCACGCCCGGCTGGTTGCGGTCGGAGATGATGCTCGAAGGCTTCGGCGTCACCGAGGAGACCTGGCGCGACGCGCTCCGCGCCGATCGCGGGGGCCTTCGGCCGACGGCGCCGCCCGGGTTCGCCGCGTCCGAGTCACCGCGTTACGTCGGGCGGGGGATCGCGGCGCTGGCCGCGGATCCGGACCGCGCCAGATGGAACCAGCGGTCCGTCACCGCGGCGGACCTGGCCCGGGAGTACGGCTTCACGGACGTCGACGGGACGCAGCCCGACGCGTGGCGCGACCTCTGAAGCCTGGGCGCGCTACTTGCCCTTCGCGTTGAGCGCCACCGCTTCTCGGACGAGAGCCTTCAGCGCACGTGCGTCGATCTTGTCCGCTTCCTTGATGTCGATCGCCCGCCTGACCTTGCCCTGGAGACTGGAGTTGAACAGCCCCGACGGATCCTTCAGCGTCGCTCCCTTGAAGAACGTGAGCTTGACGACGTTCTTGTAGGTCTCGCCGGTGCAGATCCCGCCGTTGTGCGACCAGACCGGCGTACCGGGACTGGTGGCCTTGGCCCACTTCCACTCTTCGACGACGTCGGGGTCGGCGTCCTTGATGATCGCTCGCACCGCGCCGAGCGTCTCACCCCGCCAGTCGCCGAGCTCCCTGATCCGCTTGTCGATGAGCTTGGAAGCGTCGGTCTTCGGGTCGGCCATCGAGCAACACCTCACGTCGTGGAGCGGGTGACGGGAATCGAACCCGCGTTCTCAGCTTGGGAAGCTGATGTTCTGCCTCTGAACTACACCCGCGAGACAGCCGCGAACCCTAGCAACCGGCCCGTCGCGGCTTCGCGGCGCGCGTGAGCGCACCGCGTAGGCTCCGAGCCCGTGATCCTGTCGGACCGGACGATCAAGGAAGAGCTCGCGGCCGGCCGCGTCGTCATCGAGCCGCTCGCCGAGGGGTCGGTGCAGCCCAGCTCGGTGGACCTGCACGTCGACCGCTACTTCCGTGTGTTCCGCAACGACACGACGCCGTTCATCGACCCGAAGGAACCGCAGGAGGACCTGACCGAGCTCGTCGAGGTCCCCGACGGCCGCACGTTCATCCTCCATCCCAGCGAGTTCGTGCTCGGCTCGACGCTCGAACGCGTCGCGCTGCCCGACGACCTCGTCGCGCGCCTCGAGGGCAAGTCGAGCCTCGGCCGTCTCGGCCTCCTCATCCACAGCACCGCAGGATTCGTCGACGCAGGCTGGGACGGGCACCTGACCCTCGAGCTGTCGAACGTCGCCAACCTCCCGATCGCGATCTACCCGGGCATGAAGATCGGGCAGATCTCGTTCCTGCGCATGACGACGCCCGCCGACAGTCCGTACGGGTCGAAGCAGACGGGCTCGAAGTACCAGGGCCAGCGCGGTCCGACGCCGAGTCGCTACTACCTCAACTTCCCGCGTGGCGCGGGCTGAGGGCGGCGCCGCACGCTGCGCCTGGGCGGGCAGCGACCCGCTCATGGTCGCCTACCACGACGACGAGTGGGGCGTCCCACACCACGACGATCGCGCGCTGTTCGAGCTGCTCGTGCTGGAGGGCGCGCAGGCCGGGCTGTCGTGGTCGACCATCCTGCGCAAGCGCGCCGGGTACCGCGACGCGTTCGCCGACTTCGACGTCGTGCGAATCGCGCGCTTCGGCGACGACGACCGCGCCCGCCTGCTGTCCGACGCGCGCATCGTGCGCAACCGTCAGAAGATCGACGCCGCGATCACGAACGCGCGTGCCACGCTCGCGCTGCGCGACGAGACCGGCGACACGCTCGACGCCTACCTGTGGTCGTTCGTCGACGGCGCACCGATCGTGAACCGTCCACGCGACGAGCGTGACGTCCCGGCGGTCAGCGACATCTCGACGCGCCTGAGCAAGGACCTGCGCGCCCGCGGCTTCAAGTTCGTCGGCCCGACGATCGTCTACGCGTTCATGCAGGCGGCGGGTCTCGTCGACGACCACGTCGCCCGCTGCTTCAAGTCGCCCACCGTTCCGTGAAGCGTCATGCACATGGTGTGTGCATGACGCTTCACAAAAGGAACTCGTGGGCTCAGTCCTGACGCAGCAGGAAGGCCACGTTGTCGCCGAACAGGCCCGGCTCGCTCGTCGCGTCGACGTTCCCGTGCCCGAGCGCGCCGTACTCGTCGAGCGCGTGGTCGGTGCCCTCGGAGTGCGGCCAGTCGCTGCAGCACATGAACACGTCGCCGGCGGCGCGCGCGAGGTGGTGCGGCTGCTCGTACGAGAACGCGGCGATGCGCACCTGGCGGCGCACGTACTCGCTCGGTGCCATCTCGAGCTCGGCGTGCTCGCTGCCCGCGAGCCGCGACGTGAACCGGTAGCCGCCGTCCATGAACTGGAAGAACATCGGTACCCACACCGCGGCGAGCTCCATCACGCCGACGCGGAGGTCGGGATGGCGTGCAAGCACGCCGTTGAGCGCGAGGTCGGCGAGCGCGAGCGCGGGCGCGGCCCAGATGAACACCGACGTCAGCAGGAGGTTGTTCGGATCGGGGTCGCTCTCGTTCTCGTACCACGGCTCGGGGAACGGCCGGACGCTGCTCGCGATGTGGAACACCGGTGTGACGCCGTGGTCGGCGAACGCGGCCCACGCGCGGTCGAGATCGGGGTGCGACAGCGGCCGGCCGTCGACGAGGCCGGGCGGGATCATCGCGACGCGGATGCCGGCGCGTGACAGCGTGTCGAGCTGATCCTCGAGCCACGCGACGTCGCGCAACGTCAGGTGCGCGACGGGATGCAATCGCCCCTTCCCCTCGTGCGCGACGGTCGCGCACCAGCGGTTCCACGCGCCGAGGTTGACGAGCGTCGCGTGGAGGTCGCGCGCGAGCGCGTGCTCCCACACGAGCCCGTAGTTGGGGAAGAGCACCGCTGCGTCGAACCCGAGCGCGTCCACACGGTCGCGGCGAGCAACCGGGTCCCAGTAGTCACGGGGCAGGACGTCGTCGTAGTGGTGCTCCGGCGGGAGCCCGGCTCGCGCCCGGGCCTGCTGGCGCCCGACGTCGTCCGGATCACCCGGGGTCGTGACGTGCGCGAGCGAGATCCGCTCGCCCCGCCAGCTGACCCACGCGTTGCCGACCTCGTCGTCGACGATCGCCAGCGCGTCGTCGCGGTCCGCCGGGTCGGCGTGGTCACGCCACAGCGACCGCGACTCGAACAGGTGCTGATCGGCATCGATGATCGCCATGACGCGATTGTGCCCACAGCTGACACGCGTGTCACCCGGCTGCGGGTGCGGATCGCGTTGCGCGACTGGTCGTGGTGTTGGCAGGGGAGCGGCGAGCCTGCGAGCGCGACCGGAGGCGCAGCTCAGATCCCGGGCTGGAACGAGGGCGTCTCCGGGACGCTGCTCGGCGTGGCGACCGCCGCCGTGCCGTCACCTCGCTCGATCGCGTCGACGAGGATCTCGGCGATGTCCTGCACCTTGACGTCCTCGTCCGCGCTCTTGCCCTTCACGCCGTCGTCGAACATCACGTAGCAGAACGGGCACGCCACCGCGATCCGCTGCGCACCGGTGGCGAGCGCCTCCTCCGTGCGCTCGTCGTTGACCTTCTTGCCGATGCGCTCCTCCATCCACATGCGCGCACCGCCCGCGCCGCAGCACATCCCGCGCGTGCCGTTGCGCGGCATCTCGACGACGTCGATCCCCCCGAGCGAGCCGATGACCTTGCGCGGCGCGAGGTACACGTCGTTGTGCCGTCCCAGATAGCACGAGTCGTGGTACGTGACGCGCTCGTCGAGCGACGCGCCTGCGAGCGACAGCCGGCCCGTCTCGATGAGCTGCATCAGCAGCTGCGAGTGGTGGACGACCTCGTAGTCGCCGCCAAGCTGCGGGTACTCGTTCTTGAGCGTGTTGAAGCAGTGCGGGCACTGGGTGATGATCTTGCGCACGCCGAGCCCGTTCAGGGTCTCGACGTTCTGCATGGCGAGCATCTGGAAGATGTACTCGTTGCCCGATCGACGGGCCGGGTCACCGGTGCACAGCTCGCTCGGCCCGAGGATCGCGAAGTCGATCCCGGCCCGCTGCAGCAGGGTCGCGATCGCGCGGCTGGCCTTCTTGTTGCGGTCGTCGAAGCTGCCCGCGCACCCGACCCAGTACAGGTACTCGTGGTCGAGGGTGCCCGTCGGCTCGATGATGTCGACGCCGTCGAGACTCGCGGCCCAGTCGGCGCGGTCACCCTGGTTCATGCCGTAGACGTTGGAGCTGTTCTCCATCGAGCGGTAGGTGTTCCCGAGCTCGGTGGGGAAGTCGCTCTCCATCAGCGACTTGTACCGGCGCATGTCGAGGATCTTGTCGAGGATCTCGATGTTCACCGGGCAGATCTCGTCGCACGCCTTGCACGACGTGCACGCCCACAGCTCCTCGCTCGAGACGCGCTCGAACAACGAGTCCGCGGTGACGGTGATCTCGGGGACCGTACCGACGGGGGGTGACACCGCAGGCGTCCCCGTCGCCGCCATGACCTCGCCGACCTTCAACACGATCTCGCGGGGGTCGAGCGGCTTCCCGGTCTTGTGCGCGGGGCACACCGACGTGCACCGCCCGCAGATCGTGCACGCGTCGGTGTCGAACAGCTGCTTCCAGGTGAAGTCCTCGACGGTCGACGCGCCGAACGTCTCGAGCTCCGTCTCCATGAGGTTCGGCATGGGCTTCATCGCGCCCTTGGGCCGCTCACGGTCGCGCAGGTACATGTTCATCGGCGACGTGATCATGTGACGCAGCTTCGTCGTGGGCAGCACCAGCAGGAACCCGAGGAACAGCACGAAGTGCGCGCCCCACAACCACCGGTGCAGGTCGCTCAGCGTGTGCGCGTTCCATCCCGAGAACCAGCCCGAGATCGGGTAGCCGACGAGTGACCAGCGCTCGAAGCCGGGACGGCCGACGAGCGCGATCCGGAACGCCTCGACGAAGAAGCCGGTCACACCGATGAGCAGGAACGTGCCGAGGATGAACGCGTCCTCGGGCTTGGTCTTGATCCGGATGCGGTACGGCCGGATGACGTAGCGCCGCACGATCGCCCAGCCGATCCCGACGACGAACGCGACCCCCGCGAGGTCGGACACCGAGGAGTACGCCATGTAGGTATGGCCGTGGAGGAACTTCCACGAGCTCGGGAGCTGATGGTCGATCTCGAGGATCACCGTGGCCATGAACAGCCCGATGAAGCCGAAGTAGATGAGCGAGTGCATCACGCCCGCGGACGGGTCGCGCAGCAGGGTGCGCATCCAGACGCCCGCGCGGAAGTCCTCCATCCGCTGCTTGACGTTGCTTCGCCGCGTCCGCCGGTCGTCGGGTTGGCCCCGCTCGTAGTTCTGCACGCGCAGCGAGACGAGCCACGCGACGACGAACAGCATGATCGCGACCGCGAAGTAGAAGGCGACCTCGACCGGCCCCGGGATGTCGCCGAACACCCGGCGGGCGACGCGCGAGTGGTCCTCCCAGTGGGTCAGGTTCGGTACCAGTCCGGACGCGAGCGCGCCGAGCGCGGCGAGCACGCCGATCCACAGCACGACCTGATGGGGCTTGGGCCTCCGCACGCGCCGCCTCCGCACACTGTCCCGCTCCGGGAGCGCGAAAAGCTACCGCGGGGTCACCTCGCCATCCCGGTTCGACGCGGGCCCGATGCGCGGGCCCGATGCGCCTACTGGACGCTCTTGGCGTCGTACTCGCGCAGGCGATGGGCGAGGCCCGCGAGGAGCTTGCGCGAGAAGCCGGGGACCTCGTCGATGATCCCCGCGAACTCGCGCTGGCCGAGCACGACGACCTCCATCGGCGTCTCCGCGACGACCGTCGCGTTGCGGGGTGCCCGGTCGAGCAGGGCGAGCTCGCCGAAGGCGTCCCCGGGTCCGAGCGTCGCGACCTTGCGACCCTTGCGGGTGACCTTGGCGGTGCCGTCGACGATCACGAAGAACTCGGAGCCGGGCGCGCCCTCGCTCACGAGGACCTTGCCCGCGTTGACCTTCACGTCCTCGGCCCGCCGGGCGACGAGGCCGAGCTCCTTGCGGGACAGGGCGGAGAACAGGGACACCTGACGAAGGTGGTCCAGGAACACATCGCCTCGGGGCATGGCGGGAAATCTACCGACGGGGTGCCGCCTTGTCTCGGGGCATTCCGGCGCAGGTCGGGCCGGGCGGGAATGCGGCAGCGAGCAGCGAAGTTGACAGCACTGCACTCAAAGTTCTAGCGTGCGGCGCAGGCAACGCGGTCCCACGGGACCGGTGCGCCGCACCTTCCCCGAATCTCAGCCAACCAGATCTCACCCAACCACACGGAGGCAACCCCCATGCCCAAGGCCGTCGGCATCGACCTCGGCACCACCAACTCCGTCGTCTCGGTGCTCGAGGCGGGCGAGCCGGTGGTGATCCCCAACGCCGAGGGTTCCCGCACGACACCGTCCGTCGTCGCCTTCTCGAAGACCGGCGAGGTGCTGGTCGGCGAGGTGGCGAAGCGCCAGGCCATCACGAACCCCGATCGCACGGTCCGCTCGGTCAAGCGCCACATGGGCACGAGCTGGACGATCGACGTCGACGGCAAGGCGTACCGGGCCCAGGAGATCTCGGCCCGCATCCTGCAGAAGCTGAAGCGGGACGCGGAGTCGTACCTGGGCGACACCGTCAGCCAGGCGGTCATCACCGTTCCCGCGTACTTCGACGACGCGCAGCGCCAGGCCACCAAGGAGGCCGGCGAGATCGCGGGCCTCGAGGTGCTGCGCATCATCAACGAGCCGACCGCGGCGTCGCTCGCGTACGGGCTCGACAAGGAGAACGACCAGACGATCCTCGTGTTCGACCTCGGCGGCGGCACGTTCGACGTGTCCGTGCTCGAGATCGGCGAGGGCGTGTTCGAGGTCAAGTCGACCGCCGGCAACACCCACCTCGGCGGTGACGACTGGGACCAGCGCGTCATCGACTGGATGGTGACCGAGTTCAAGAACGCGCACGGCGTCGACCTGTCGGCGGACCGGATGGCGACGCAGCGTCTGAAGGAGGCCGCGGAGAAGGCGAAGATCGAGCTGTCCTCGCTCGCGGAGACGTCGATCAACCTGCCGTTCATCACCGCGACGAGCGACGGCCCGCTGCACCTCGAGCTCAGCCTGTCGCGCGCCAAGTTCCAGGAGCTGACGGCCGACCTGCTCGAGGCGTGCCGCGGTCCCTTCGAGCAGGCGATCCGCGACGCGGGGCTGAGCAAGGGCCACATCAATCACGTCGTGCTCGTCGGCGGCTCGACGCGCATGCCCGCCGTCCAGGAGCTCGTGCGCGAGCTGTCCGGTGGCGAGCCCGAGAAGGGTGTCAACCCGGACGAGGCCGTCGCGGTCGGCGCCGCGATCCAGGCCGGTGTCCTCAAGGGCGACGTGAAGGACATCCTCCTGCTCGACGTCACGCCGCTGTCCCTCGGCATCGAGACCAAGGGCCAGATCATGACGAAGCTCATCGAGCGCAACACGACGATCCCGACCAAGCGCTCCGAGGTCTTCACGACCGCGGAGGACAACCAGCCCAGCGTCGAGATCAAGGTGCTGCAGGGCGAGAGTGACATGGCGTACCGGAACAAGCTGCTCGGCACGTTCCAGCTCGTCGGCATCCCGCCCGCACCGCGTGGTGTCCCGCAGATCGAGGTGACGTTCGACATCGACGCGAACGGCATCGTGAACGTGTCCGCCAAGGATCTCGGCACGGGCCGCGAGCAGGCGATGACCATCACGGGCGGTACCGCGCTCGGCAAGGACGAGATCGACCGCATGGTCCGCGAGGCCGAGGCACATGCCGAGGAGGACCGGAAGCGGCGTGAGGAGGCCGAGACGCGCAACGCGGCCGACTCGCTCGTCTTCCAGACCGAGAAGCTGCTCAACGAGCAGGGCGACAAGGTCCAGCCCGAGGAACGCACCAAGATCGAGGACGCGCTCAAGGCGCTGAAGGACGCGCTGGCCGGTCCGGACGTCGAGGCCGTCCGCCGTGCCCACGAGGGCCTGATCACTGCGAGCCAGGAGTTCGCGCAGCGGCTGTACGCGGCCGCGCAGCAGGCCCAGGCGGGCGCGGGCGGACCCGGACCCGAGGGCGGGCCGACCACCGGCGCACCCGGCGGCGCGGGCCCGTCGTCCGACGACGAGGTCGCCGACGCGGAGATCGTCGACGACGAGCGGAGCGCGTGACGATGGACGGCAACGACGACGTCCGTCACGAGACGGGTGCGGCGGAGGACGCCGCACCCGTCGCCGCGGACGAGGAAGCGCGTGACGCGCGCGAAGAGGAAGCCGTGACGCTCGAACTCGACGAGCTGTCGCGCGCGCGTGCGGAGCGCGACGAGTACCTCGAGCTCGCGCGGCGCGTGCAGGCGGAGTTCGAGAACTACCGCAAGCGCATCACGCGCGAGCAGACGGCGTTGATCGAGCGTGCGACCGAGCGGCTCGTCGAGGAGCTGCTGCCCGTGCTCGACGCGTTCGAGCTCGCGCTGCTCAACCTCGAGGGCGACGAGCGCGTCCAGAAGGGCGTCGAGCTGGTCTACGCGGAGCTGCTCGGCGTGCTCGAGCGCAACGGGTTGAAGCGCATCGGCGAGCCGGGCGAGGAGTTCGACCCCAACGAGCACGAAGCGGTGATGCAGGAAGAGCGCGCTGCGGGTGCCGACGAGGGGCCGCCCGTGGTCGCGGACGTCATGCGCGCGGGCTACCGCGTGAAGGGACGCGTCCTGCGTCCCGCGATGGTGAAGGTCGCGAGGTGAGCGAGCGAGCCGCTAGGCGAGCGGAAGCGTGGCCCCGGGAGCGGCGAGCGTCTGCGAGCCGGGTATCCCGCGCGAGCAGCGAGCGCGACCACGGGGATCACCCGGCGCCGAAGGCGCCAAGAGCGAAGACGACGTAAGGCGGAGAGGTAGCGCGTGGCGCCACAGCGCGAATGGTTCGAGAAGGACTACTACGCGGAGCTCGGCGTGTCGAAGGACGCGTCCGAGAAGGACATCTCGCGCGCCTACCGCAAGCTCGCCAAGCAGTTCCACCCCGACGCGAACCAGGGGAACGCGCAGGCCGAGGAGCGCTTCAAGGAGGTGTCCGCGGCGTACGACGTCCTCGGCGACGCGGAGAAGCGCAAGGAGTACGACCAGGTCCGCGAGATGGTCGCGTCCGGGGTCGGCGGACCGGGCGGCTTCGGCGGCTTCGGCGGTGCGGGTGGCTTCCCGGGCGGCGGATTCGGTGCCGGCGGCCAGACGATCAACTTCGAGGACATCGGCGGGTTCTCGGACCTGCTCGGCGGCCTGTTCGGGCGCGCTGCGGGCCGGCGCGGCGGGCGCGGAGCGGCACGTGGGCCGCGGCGCGGGCAGGACCTCGAGGCCGAGCTGTACCTCGACTTCCTCGACGCGGTGCACGGCGTGACGACGACCGTGAGCTTCACCGCGGACGCGGTGTGCTCGACGTGCGGTGGCTCGGGTGCGAAGCCGGGGACGATGCCGGAGCGCTGCCCCGAGTGTGGCGGCGTCGGGATGATCGCCCGCGACCAGGGCCCGTTCTCCGTGTCCGAGGTGTGCCCGCGCTGCGGCGGCAGCGGCCAGCTGATCAAGGAGCGGTGCCCGACCTGCAAGGGCCACGGCATCGAGGTCCGTCACCGTGACGTGAAGGTGCGCATCCCCGCGGGTGTCGACGACGGACAGCGCATCCGCGTGAAGGGACGCGGCGGCGCGGGCGGGAACGGTGGCCCGCCGGGTGACCTGTACGTGATCGTGCACGTGCGCCCGCACGCCGTGTTCGGGCGCAAGGGCCACGACCTGACGGTGCGACTGCCGGTCACGTTCCCGGAGGCGGCGCTCGGCGCGCAGGTGAAGGTGCCGACGCTCGACGACCCGGTCACGGTGAAGGTCCCCGCGGGGACGCAGAGCGGCAAGACCGTGCGTGTGCGCGGCCGCGGCATCCCTCGTGCCAAGGGATCGCCCGGCGACCTGCTCGTCACCTTCGACGTGTCGGTCCCGACCGAGCTCGAGGACGGCGCGCGCGAGGCCGTCGAGAAGCTCGCGCAGGCGTTGCCCGGGAACCCGCGCGCGCACCTGGGAGTGTGAGTGTGACCATGAACGACGGAACGGCGAACGTCCCGAAGGGCAGCGGGCGGGTATCCCGCCCGCTGAGTGAGTGTGACCATGAATAACGACGAGCGCGCGCTCTACATCATCTCGGTCGCCGCCGAGCTCGCGGGCGTGCACCCGCAGACGCTGCGCATCTACGAGCGCAAGGGGCTGATCGAGCCGGCGCGCACGCAGGGGCGCAGCCGCCGGTACTCCGAGCGCGACGTCGCGCTGCTGCGTCGCATCCAGGAGCTGACCAACGACGGCGTGAGCCTCGCCGGCGTGAAGAAGATCCTCGAGCTCGAGGCCGAGCTCGACGACGCGCGCGCCGAGATCGAGCAGCTGCGCGACGACCTGCAGGCGGCCTACGACGAGGCCCGCGAGGCCGTCGACCGCGTCCACCGCCACTACCGCCGCGACCTCGTCCCCGTCAGCAAGGCCGTCGTCCGCCTGAGGCGCGGCTGACCCCCGCTCCGTCGGGACAGAGACTCGTCCCATGGTCGAGAAAACGTCCCCACGGGGAATGAAGTTGAGCGCGGGATTGTCAACTCTGGTGACATCCCACTCCGAGGTGACCTGACCCATGCCCCTGGACCCCAACCGCTTCACCCGCAAGACCGGCGAGGCCATCGGTGCCGCGCAAGCCCTCGCGCGCGACCGCAACCACTCGCAGGTCACGCCCGAGCACCTGCTCGCCGGCCTCCTCGGCCAGCCCGAGGGTGTCGTGCTGCCCGTGCTCGAGCGCATGGGCGTCGCGCCGAAGACGCTGCGCGACCGCGTCGACGAGGCGCTCGCGAAGCTCCCGCAGGTGTACGGCGCGCAGCAGCAACCCGCGTTGTCGCCCGACGCGTACCGCGTGCTCGAGTCGGCGGACGAGGAGCGCAGCGGCCTGAACGACGACTACCTGTCGACCGAGCACCTGCTGCTCGCGATGGCCGCCGTGCCGGGTGGCGTCGGCGACCTCCTGCGGTCGCTCGGTGTGACGCGCGAGGCCGTGCTCGACGCGTTGAAGGCCGTGCGCGGATCGCATCGCGTCACGAGCGAGAACCCCGAGGAGCAGTACCAGGCGCTCGAGAAGTACGGGCGCGACCTCACCGAGGAGGCCCGCAAGGGGAAGCTCGACCCGGTCATCGGTCGTGACGACGAGATCCGCCGCGTGATCCAGGTGCTGTCGCGGCGCACGAAGAACAACCCGGTGCTCATCGGCGAGCCGGGCGTCGGCAAGACCGCGATCGTCGAGGGGCTGGCGCGCCGCATCGTGGAGGGCGACGTCCCCGAGGGTCTGCGCGACAAGCGCCTCGTCGCGCTCGACATCGGCGCGATGGTCGCCGGCGCGAAGTACCGCGGTGAGTTCGAGGAGCGACTCAAGGCTGTCCTCAAGGAGATCACCGACGCCGAGGGCGAGATCATCAGCTTCGTCGACGAGCTGCACACGATCGTCGGCGCGGGCGGTGCCGAGGGCGCGGTCGACGCCGGCAACATGATCAAGCCGATGCTGGCGCGCGGCGAGCTGCGCCTCATCGGTGCGACGACGCTCGACGAGTACCGGAAGTACGTCGAGAAGGACCCCGCGCTCGAACGCCGTTTCCAGCAGGTGTACGTGGGCGAGCCGTCGGTCGACGACACGATCGCGATCCTGCGCGGCCTCAAGGAGCGCTACGAGGTCCACCACGGTGTGCGCATCCAGGACGCCGCGCTCGTCGCGGCCGCGATGCTGTCGCACCGCTACATCACCGGCCGTCAGCTGCCGGACAAGGCCATCGACCTCATCGACGAGGCGGCGTCGCGCCTGCGCATCGAGATCGACTCGATGCCGTTCGAGATCGACGTCGTCGAGCGGCGCATCCGCCAGCTCGAGATCGAGAAGGCCGCGCTCGGCAAGGAGACCGACGAGTCCTCGCGCCAGCGGCTCGAGGCGATCGAGGCCGAGCTCGCCGAGCTCGCCGAGGAGCGCGACGGGATGGTTGCGCACTGGCAGTCGGAGAAGGACGCGATCACTGAGATCCGTGAGCTGAAGGAGCGGCTCGAGTCGACGCGCACCGAGGCCGAGCGGGCCGAGCGCGACGGCGACCTCGAGCGCGCCGCGCAGCTGCGCTACGGCACGATGCGCGACGTCGAGAACGAGATCGCGCAGAAGACCGCGCGCCTCGAGGAGCTGCAGGGCGACCAGAAGATGCTGAAGGAGGAGGTCGACGCCGACGACGTCGCGGAGATCGTCTCCCGGTGGACCGGCATCCCGGTGTCGCGGCTCATGGAGGGCGAGGTGCAGAAGCTCGTCCGCATGGAGGACGTGCTGCACGAGCGCGTGATCGGCCAGGACTCGGCCGTGACCGCGGTCGCGAACGCGATCCGTCGTTCGCGTGCCGGCCTGTCCGACCCCAACCGGCCGATCGGGTCGTTCCTCTTCCTCGGTCCGACCGGCGTTGGCAAGACAGAGCTCGCGCGTGCGCTCGCCGAGTTCCTCTTCGACGACGAGCGGGCGATGGTGCGCATCGACATGTCGGAGTACATGGAGAAGCACACCGTGTCGCGCCTCGTGGGCGCGCCGCCCGGCTACGTCGGCTACGAGGAGGGCGGTCAGCTCACCGAGGCCATCCGTCGTCGTCCGTACGCGGTCGTGCTGCTCGACGAGATCGAGAAGGCCCACCCGGACGTGTTCAACGTGCTGTTGCAGCTGATGGACGACGGTCGCCTGACCGACGGCCAGGGCCGCACGGTCGACTTCACGAACGTCGTGCTCATCATGACGAGCAACCTCGGCGCGGGTGGCCCCGAGCCGGTCGTCATGGCCGCGGTGCAGAACCACTTCAAGCCCGAGTTCCTCAACCGCATCGACGAGATCGTGATGTTCCACCGTCTCGACGAGCGCCACATCGAGCAGATCGTCGCGTTGCAGGTCGGCCAGCTCGGCCGGAGGCTGCAGCAGCGCGGCCTGCGTCTCGAGCTCACGGAGGCGGCCCTCGAGCACGTGGCCCGGGTCGGCTACGACCCCGACTACGGCGCCCGGCCGCTCAAGCGGGTGCTCCAGCGGGAGGTCGCGGACCCGATCGCGCTCGCGGTGCTCCAGGGCGAGTACGCCGACGGCGACACCATCGTCGTCGACGCCGTCCCCGACGGCGGTCTCGTGTTCAACAAGAAGCAGGACACGCCCGTCGTCGTCGCGTAACCCCGCCCCGTTCTGGGAAGCGTCATGCACAACATGTGTGTCTGACGCTTCACAGAACACTGGGGTGGGGTGACCCGCTACCCTCTTGCCAACGTGAGCCTCGAATCACGTTCCTCCTGTCGGAGACCCACGTGCCCGGCACGGTGATCGTCGGCACCCAGTGGGGCGACGAGGGCAAGGGCCGCTTCACCGACTATCTCGCCAAGGAGAGCGAGCTGGTCGTGCGGTACCAGGGCGGTCACAACGCCGGCCACACGATCGTCGTCGACGGCGAGGTGTTCGCGCTCCAGCTCGTCCCGAGCGGTGTCCTCTACGACTGGGTCGTGCCCGTGATCGGCAACGGCGTGGTCGTCGATCCGGCCGTCCTGCTCGAGGAGATCGACATGCTCGCGACCAAGGGCATCGACGCGGCGCGGCTACGGCTCTCCGGGAACGCGCACCTGATCATGCCGTACCACCAGGAGCTCGACCGGGTGACCGAGCGATACCTGGGCAAGAACAAGCTCGGGACGACCAAGCGCGGCATCGGTCCCGCGTACGCCGACAAGGCCGCCCGGGTCGGCATCCGGGTGCAGGACCTCCTCGACCCGAAGATCTTCCGTGAGAAGCTCGACCTCGCGCTGCGCGAGAAGAACGGTGTGCTCGCGAAGGTCTACAACCGGCTCCCGCTCGACGCCGACGAGATCTGTGCGCGCTACCTCGCGATGGTCCCGCGGTTGGAGCCGATGATCTCGGACACCGTGCACCTCGTGCACGAGGCGCTCGACGCGGGGCAGCGCGTGCTGTTCGAGGGCGCGCAGGCCACGTACCTCGACCTCGACCAGGGCACCTATCCCTACGTCACCTCGAGCAACCCCGTTGCCGGCGGTGTGTGCCCGGGCGCGGGCGTCGGGCCGAACGCGATCGACCGGGTGATCGGCGTCGTGAAGGCGTACACGACCCGCGTCGGCGCGGGGCCCTTCCCGACGGAGCTGCACGAGGGCGACGCGATCGGCGACCTGCTCGTCGAGCGCGGTCACGAGTTCGGCACGAACACGGGCCGCCGCCGCCGTCCCGGATGGCTCGACGCCGTGATGCTGCGTCACGCGGTGCGGCTCAACGGTTGCACCGAGATCGCGATCACGAAGCTCGACGTGCTCGCGCCGCTGCACGAGCTGAAGGTGTGCGTCGCGTACGAAGGCGAGGACGGGACCCGCTACGACCACGTCCCGTACCACCAGAGCGTGCTGCACAAGGTGCGTCCGGTGTACGAGACGCTGCCGGGCTGGGGCGGCGAGATCGACGGCGCGGCGCGCGTCGACGACCTGCCCGCGGCCGCCCGTGAGTACGTGCGCTTCATCGAGGAGCAGGCCGGTGTGCCGGCCACGTTCGTCTCGGTCGGGCCGGGCCGGGAGCAGACCGTCGTGCTCCCGCGCGCGGCGTAACCGGTGCGGGTCCTCGTCGTCGGCTCCGGCGGTCGCGAGCACGCCCTCGCGTGGATGCTGGCCCGCTCGCCTGACGTCGAGACGCTCGTCTGCGCGCCCGGGAACCCGGGCATGGCGCCGCTCGGCCGCTGCGTCCCGCTCGACGTGAACGACGCTGCCGCCGTAGCGGCGCTCGCGGACGACGTCGACGCCGACCTGACCGTCGTCGGGCCCGAGGCGCCGCTCGTCGCCGGTGCCGTCGACGCGCTCGAAGCGCGCGGTCGCGCCGCGTTCGGCCCGCGCGCGGAGGCCGCCCGCCTCGAGGGCTCGAAGGCGTGGATGAAGGACGTGTTGGTCGACGCGGGCGTGCCGACGGCACGCCACGCGCGCTTCTCCACCGGCGACGAGCAGCGCGCGCTCGCGTTCCTCGACACGTTGCCGGGCCTCTACGTGGTGAAGACGGACGGGCTCGCCGCGGGGAAGGGTGTCGTGGTTACGGAGTCGCTCGCCGACGCGCGCGACGCCGTCTGCGCCTACCTGTCGGGCGAGGCGTTCGGTGACGCGGGGCGGACGTGCGTGATCGAGGAGGGTCTCACCGGTCCCGAGCTCTCCCTGCTCGTGCTGTGCGACGGCTCGTCGCGCGGTGTTCCGCTCGCGCCCGCTCAGGACTTCAAGCGCGCCGGGGATCGCGACACCGGGCCCAACACGGGCGGCATGGGCGCGTACTCGCCCGTCCCCGTCGCCGACCCCGTGCTCGTCGACGACGTGATGGCACGCGCGGTCGAGCCGACGCTCGCCACGCTCGCGGCGCGCGGGATCGCGTACCGAGGCGTGCTGTATGCCGGTCTCATGCTCACGGCCGACGGGCCGAAGGTGCTCGAGTACAACGTGCGCTTCGGCGACCCGGAGTGCCAGGTGGTCGTGCCCCGTCTCGCCAGCGACCTGGCGACGCACTGCGCCGAAGCCGCGCGCGGCGCGCTCACGACGCCGGTGAGGTTCCGGGACGACGCGTGCGTCACGGTCGTCATGGCGAGCGACGGCTACCCGGCATCGCCGCGCACCGGCGACCCGATCGACGGTCTCGACCGTGCGGCCGAGGTCGACGACGTCGTCGTGTTCCACGCGGGGACGAAGCGTGACGCCGACGGGCGCGTCGTCACCTCGGGCGGCCGCGTCCTCGACGTCACCGCGCTCGGCGACACGGTCGAGCGCGCGCGGGAGCGTGCGTACGAGGCCGCCTCGCGAATCTCGTGGCAAGGCGCGTGGTACCGACGCGACATCGCCGCGAGTCCGGTCACGGAAGGGTCCGCATGATCCCCCGCTACTCGTTGCCGCCGATGGCCGACCTCTTCACGGACGAGGCCAAGTACGGCACGTGGCTCGAGGTCGAGGTCCTCGCGACGGAGGCGTGGGCGACGCTCGGCGTCGTGCCGGAGGCCGACGCCCGAGCGGTGCGCGAGCGCGCGGGATTCGACGCGCGAGCCGTGGAGGAGCGCGAGCGCGTCACCGAGCACGACGTCGCGGCGTTCGTCGACGTCGTCCAGGAGCGCGTCGGGCAGCCCGCGGGTGCCTGGGTGCACTACGGGCTGACGTCGAGCGACGTCGTCGACACCGCGCTGTCGGTCACGCTGACGCGTGCTGTCGATCTGCTCCTCGACGCCGCCGGCACGCTGGAGTCCGTCATCGCGGGCCGTGCACGCGAGCTCCGCGACACCGCGATGGTCGGCCGCACGCACGGCGTCCACGCCGAGCCGACGACGTTCGGGGCCAAGCTCGCGCTGTGGGCGATGCAGGTCCGGCGTGACCGGGTCCGGCTGCTGCGCGCGCGTGACGCGATCGCGGTCGGGAAGCTGTCGGGTGCCGTCGGCACGTACTCGAACGTCGACCCGCGCGTCGAGGCGTACGTGTGCGACCACCTCGGCCTGCGGCCCGTCCCCGCCACGCAGGTGCTCGCCCGCGACCGCCACGCCGAGTTCCTGTACGCATGCGCGTCCGTGGCGGCGACCGTCGAGTCGTTCGCGCTCGAGATCCGGCACCTGCAGCGCACCGAGGTCCGCGAGGTCGAGGAGCCGTTCCGGGCCGGCGCGCAGAAGGGCTCGAGCGCCATGCCGCACAAGCGGAACCCGGTGAAGTGCGAGCAGCTCTGCGGGCTCGCGCGCGTCGTGCGCGCGAACCTGCAGGCCGGCCTCGAGGACGTCGCGCTGTGGCACGAGCGCGACATCTCGCACTCGTCCGTCGAGCGGATCGTCCTGGCCGACTCCGCCCTGCTCGCCTTCTACGAGCTCGTGAAGTTCGCGTCGATCGTCGAGGGGATGCACGTGTATCCCGAGCGGATGCTGGAGAACCTCGACGCGTCGTACGGCCTCGTGTTCAGCCAGCCCGTTCTCCTCGCGCTCGTCGAGTCCGGGCTCTCGCGCGACGACGCGTACCGCATCGTGCAGCGGAACGCGATGGCGACGTGGGAGCAACGGCGGCCGTTCCTCGACGTGCTGCGCGCGGACGCCGACGTCCGCGCGGCATTGCCCGGCGAGCGGCTGGCCGCGTGCTTCGACCTGAAGCGCGCGCTCGCGAACGTCGGGCGGGTGTTCGACGCGCTCGACGCGCAGGAGCAGCAACCGCTGGAGTCACCGGCATGACGAAGCTTCCGCTCGCACACGTCTACCGCGGGAAGGTCCGGGATCTGTACGAGGTCGACCACGACCGGCTGCTGATCGTCGCGTCGGACCGGATCTCGGTGTTCGACGTCGTGCTCGAGGACGAGATCCCCGACAAGGGCCGCGTTCTGACGGGCATCGCCTCGTTCTGGTTCGACGAGACCGCCGACGTCGTCCCGAACCACGTCATCTCGTGCGACCCGACCGACTTCCCCGAGACCGCGGGTCCCGACGTGGCGGGCCGGGCGATGCTCGTCCGCACGACGCGCCCGATCCGGCTCGAGTGCATCGCGCGTGGGTACCTGTTCGGCGGCGCGTGGAGCGAGTACCGGGAACGCGGGACGGTGCAGGGACGGCCGATGCCGGCAGGCATGCAGGAGGCCGAGCGCCTCCCCGAGCCGCTGTTCACGCCGACGACCAAGGCCGAGACCGGTCACGACCAGCCGCTGAGCGACCGCGAGGCCGCGGAGCTCGTCGGCGCGGACCGGTTCGAGCAGCTGCGCGACATGACGCTCGCGCTCTACCGGCTCGGCGCCGAGCGGGCGGCGGCGCGCGGCGTGATCCTCGCCGACACGAAGGTCGAGTTCGGTGAGGTCGACGGCGAGCTGCTGCTCATCGACGAGATCCTCACTCCCGACTCGTCGCGCTATTGGCCGGCGGACGAGTACCGCGTCGGCGCGTCGCCGCCGAGCTTCGACAAGCAATACGTCCGCGACTACTACCTGCGCACGGGCTGGGACCGGCAGACCACGCCCGCGCCCCGCCTGCCCGACGACGTGATCACCGGCACACGAGCGCGCTACGTCGAGGCCTACGAGCTGCTGACCGAGCGCAGCTTCGACGAGTGGTTCGCGCCCGAATGAGCGGGCGAGCCGGCCCGGAGTGACACACGCTCTCGGATAGCATCGGGCACGCGATGGCGACGTTCGAAGCGCGGATCGACATCACGCACCGGCCCGGCATCCTCGATCCCCAGGGGGCGAACATCGAGCGCGCGCTCCCCGCACTGGGCTACGACAACGTCGCCGACGTCACGGTCGGCAAGGTGATCACGCTCGTGCTCGAAGCCCGCGACGAGGCCGGCGCGCGCGCACAGGTCGACGAGATGTGCCGGCGCCTGCTCGCCAACCCCGTCATCGAGGACTACGCGGTCGCGCTGACGCAATTGGAGGGTGCGTCGTGACCGCCCGGGTCGGCGTCGTCGTCTTCCCGGGGACGAACTGCGAGCTCGACATCGTCGAGGCCGTCGAGCGCCTCGGCGGTGCTGCAGAGCTCGTGTGGCACGCGGACCGCGACCTGCGGGGTGCGGACGCACTCGTGATCCCGGGTGGCTTCGCGCACGGCGACTACCTCCGGACCGGCGCGATCGCGCGGTTCTCACCGGTGATGGACGTGGTGGCCGAGTTCGCGCGCGACGGCGGGCCGGTCGTCGGCATCTGCAACGGCTTCCAGGTGCTGACCGAGGCCGGCCTGCTGCCCGGCGCGCTGCAGAAGAACGTCGGGCTGAAGTTCGTGTGCACGACGGTCGGGCTGCGCGTCGAGACGACGGACAGCGCGCTGACCGGCCTCGCGCGCGTCGGCGAGGTGCTGCACATCCCCGTCAACCACTTCGAGGGCAACTACGTCTGCGACGACGAGACGCTCGCGCGACTGCGCGCCGACGATCGCGTCGTGCTGCGGTACGTCGACAACCCGAATGGCAGCCTCGACGACATCGCGGGCATCTGCAGCGAGGGTCGCAACGTCGTCGGGCTGATGCCGCACCCCGAGCGCGCGTCCGACCTCCTGCTCGGCTCGGACGACGGCGTCGTGCTGCTCCGTTCGCTGCTCGCGACCGCGGACGTCGGCGCGCCCGTCGCTCCATGAGGCGCGCGCAGCAGCAGCTCGTCGACGCGCTGCGCACCCACGCCATCCGCACCGGTGAGTTCACGCTCGCGTCGGGGCGGACGTCGAGCTGGTACGTCGACGGTCGGCTCCTCACGTTCCGGGGCGACTGCGTGCCACTCGTCGGCGAGGCGATCGTCGAGGCGCTCGACGCCGCCGGGATCGACGGGTTCGACGCGGTCGGCGGTCTCGCGATCGGCGCCGACCCCGTCACGATGGCGGTCGCGCTCGCGACCGGCGTACGGGGCTTCGCGGTCCGCAAGGAGGCCAAGGACCACGGTGTCGGCGGGCGCATCGCCGGCCCGCTCGAAGCGGGCGACCGCGTCCTCGTCGTCGACGACACGATCACGACCGGCGGCTCGTTGCTGCAGGCCGTGGACGCGATCGTCGACTACGGCGCGCGCGTCGTCGGCGCCGCGGCACTGCTCGACCGTGGTGGCGAGGTGGGCGCGGCGCTGGAGGAGCGCGGCGTGCCGTTCGTCCCGGTCGTGACCGCGCCGGATCTCGGCTTCGCGTACGGCTCGTGACCGCGACGTCGGATCGGTTACGAGCCGGATCGGGTGATGCCGGCCTTGCCGAGCACGTCGGCGGGGACGCCGAACTCGCGCCACGTCGCGTACGAGATGCCCTTCGCCTCGGCGTACGGCCGAGCCGCCTTCACGAACGCCTTCTCGAGCGCGCCGAGGTCGACGCTCGCGCTGCTCTGCTCGAGCTCGCTCTCGAGGTCACGACGCTCCTGGAGCATCTGCAGCCGCTGGATCGGCGATGCGTCCGGCAGCCCGGCCTCGATGGCCTGGAGCCGGCGCTTGATCGAGTCCGGCGTCCGCTTCCGACCTCGCCGGGGCCGGTTCTGCTCGAGCGCTTCGAGGTAATTCCGGACGGCTCGGCTCTGTTCACGACCCTGCGCGAGGGCCTGCTTGTGCTCGGCGGTCATCGTGGTGGCTTTGCGGCGGGGAGGCATCGCATCAGCTCCAAATCAGCCGGGGGGATTTCGGCGGTTCGCTGTTCTACCACGCCCGCGATACGTGGAAACAAGCGCGAGGGATCGTGAGCGAACCGGTGCACCTCCGCCTGGGAATGACGGACTCCGAATTCGACGCCGTCGTCGCCGAATTGGGCCGTGAACCGACGGAGCTCGAGCTCGCCATGTACTCGGTGATGTGGTCCGAGCACTGCTCGTACAAGTCGTCTCGCCGGTATCTCGGGCGGTTCCCGACCGAGGCACCCTGGGTGCTCGTCGGCCCGGGCGAGGGTGCGGGCGTGGTCGACGTCGGCGACGGGATGGCCGTCGCTGTGCGCATCGAGAGCCACAACCATCCGTCCGCCGTCGAGCCGTACCAGGGTGCCGCGACCGGTGTCGGCGGGATCATCCGCGACATCTTCAGCATGGGTGCGCGCCCGATCGCGCTCATGGACCCGCTGCGTTTCGGCGATCTGTCGGACGGGCGCACGCGGTATCTGTTCGAGGGCGTCGTCGCGGGGATCAGCGGATACGGCAACGCCGTCGGTGTGCCGACCGTCGGCGGCGAGGTCGTGTTCGACGACTGCTATCGCGACAACCCGTTGGTCAACGTGCTGTGCCTCGGTGTGCTGCCGAAGGAGCGCCTCGTCCTCGCCCGCGCGGAGGGCCTGGGCAACCTCGCGGTGCTGCTCGGGGCGTCGACCGGCCGGGACGGCATCGGCGGCGCGAGCGTCCTCGCGTCGGCGGGCTTCGAGCAGGGCTCCGAGGAGAAGCGCCCGTCGGTCCAGGTCGGGGATCCCTTCGAGGAGAAGAAGCTCATCGAGGCGTGCCTCGCGCTCCTCGACGCCGGGCTCGCGGTCGGCGTGCAGGACCTCGGGGCGGCGGGCCTGTCGTGTGCCGCCTCCGAGACCGCGGCGAAGGGATCCGTCGGCATGGACGTCGACGTCGCGCGCGTCGCGCACCGCGAGCCGGGGATGACGCCCGTCGAGGTGATGACGTCGGAGAGCCAGGAGCGGATGCTCGCGATCGTGCGTCCCGAGGACGTCGACGAGGTGCTCGCGCTGTGCCGGCGGTGGGAGATCCGCGCGTCGGTCGTCGGGCGCGTCACGGACACCGGCCGCTTCCGCGTCTACGACGGTCTGTTCGACGGCGGTTCCGACGCGCCCGCGCTCGCCGACGTGCCCGCGGGCAGCCTGGGCGACGGGCCGGTGTACGACCGGCCGGCCACGCGACCGGCACAGCTCGACACGGTGAACGCCGCGGATCCGTGGAACGAGCTCGGCGCGCGCTTCCCCGCCGGGCGCGACCTGTCGGACGAGCTCCTCGCGCTGCTCGCGACGCCGACGATCGCGGACAAGTCGTGGGTGTGGCGGCAGTACGACCACCAGCTCTTCCTCAACACGGTGGTCGGCCCGGGGGGCGACGCCGCCGTGCTCCGCTTGAAGGGCACTGCAAACAAGGGGCTCGCCCTCGCGACCGACGGCAAGGCGCGCTTCTGCGCGCTCGACCCGCGCACGGGCGGCCGCCTCGTCGTGCTCGAGGCCGCCCGCAACGTCGCGTGCGCGGGCGCGCGCCCGCTCGCGCTCGTCAACTGCCTCAACTTCGGGAACCCGGAGCATCCCGAGGTGATGTGGCAGTTCGCCGAGGTCGTCGACGGCATCGCCGAGGCGTGCCGCGCGCTCGGCATCCCCGTCATCGGCGGCAATGTCAGCTTCTACAACGAGTCGCGCGGCGCCGACATCGACCCGACACCCGTCGTCGGCGTGATCGGGCTGATCGACCCGCTCGTGTCCGTGCCGCCCGGTGTCGCGTTCCCGTCCGGCGACCGCGTCGTCGTGCTGGGCGCGACCGCGCCCGAGCTCGGTGGGTCGGAGTGGGCGTCGCGGCACGGCATGCGGACGGGCCGCGCGCCGTCGGCCGACGTCGATGCCGCGTCAGCGTTGCACGACCTCGTGCGCGCGCTCGTCGCCGAGCGGGTCGTCGACGCCGTCCACGACTGCGCCGACGGTGGGCTCGCCGTCGCGCTCGCGGAGATGGCGATCGCGGGCTCGACCGGCTTCGCGGTAAACCTCGACGACGTGCCCGGTGACGTCGCGCCCGCGGCCGCGTGCTTCAGCGAGTCGGCGTCACGCGTCGTCGTCGGCGTGTCGCCGGCGCGGGTCGGCGACGTCCTCGGGCGCGCGCGCGAAGCCGGCGTCCCCGCCGCCGACATCGGGGAGACGGGCGGCGACCGCCTCGTCGCGACGGGCGCGTTCGACGTGTCGCTCGCTGCCGCGACGCGCGCGTGGCGCGACGCGATCCCCAACGCGCTCGGCGTGACGACGAGTCACTGACGCTTCATCGAGCGCGGAGTCGGTTCTGGACCGACTCACGCTTCATCGAAGCATCAGCGCGGTCGGCGCGCCTCGAGCGCGTCGAGCCATTCGTCGGGGACATCGAGGTCGCCCCGGCCGACGCCGAGCCGCAGGTCCGGCTTGTAGGCGCCGTGGTAGTCGGACCCGCCGGTCGGGAGGAGCCCGTGACGGCCGGCGAGCGCGCGGTACTCGTCGCGCTCCTCCCGCGTGTAGCGCGCGTACTCGCACTCGAGCGCGTCGAGCCCGTCGTCGACGAGCGCGCCGACGAACCCGTCGAGCGCGTCGTCGTCGAGGTCGAGCGAACCCGGGTGCGCGAGCGACGTCACCGCGCCAGCGTCGTGCGCGAGGCGGATCGCGTCCCCGGGCGACAAGCGCGTGCGCTCGAGGTACGCGGGACGTCCGCGTGCGAGCCACGTGTCGAACGCCTCGTCGATCGAGTCGACGTAGCCCTTGTGCACCAAGGCCGCCGCGATGTGCGGGCGCCCGACCGTGCCGTCCCCCGTTTCGCGCAGCACGTCCGCCATCGTGATGTCGACGCCCGTCTCGCGCAGACGCTCGACGATCTGCATGTTGCGCTCGTCGCGCCCGCCTCGGAGAGCGAAGAGCGCGTCTTCGAGCGCGCCCTGCGCGGCCGGGAAGTAGACGAGCAGGTGCATGGTCCCGACGCCGGGTGGCGTCGTGCACGACAGCTCGCACGCCGGGACGACACGCACGCCGACCGCCGCGCCCGCGCGCACCGACTCGTCGACGTGGTCGAGCGTGTCGTGGTCCGTGATCGCGAGGGCATGCAGTCCGGCCGCTCGGGCGAGGTCGACGAGCGCGGTCGGGCTGTCGGTCCCGTCCGAGACGGTCGAGTGGCAGTGCAGGTCGATCACGCGAGCCCGCGCGACTCGAGATAGGCGAGCACGACCGCGGCCGACTGCTCGGGCGTCGCGCCCTCGGTGCGCACGTGGACCTCGGGTCGCAGCGGCGGCTCGTACGGGTCGGACACGCCGGTGAACGCCGCGACCTCGCCCGATCGCGCCCGCGCGTACAGGCCCTTGACGTCGCGTTCCTCGCAGCGTTCGAGGGGCGTGTCGACCCACACCTCGACGAAGTCGTCGATCCATCTGCGGACCTCGTCGCGCACTTCGCGGTAGGGGGAGATCGCGGCAGTGATCGCGACGACGCCGTTGCGGGCGAGCAACGACGCGACGAACCCGATGCGGCGGATGTTGGTGTCGCGGTCCTCCTTCGAGAACCCGAGTCCCTTCGAGAGGTGCTCGCGCACCTCGTCGCCGTCGAGGACCTCGACCCGGTGTCCCCGGTCGCGCAATCGGGCCGCGACGATGTCCGCGATCGTGCTCTTGCCCGCGCCGGAGAAGCCGGTGAACCAGAGGCAGAAGCCACGGTCGTTCGCGCCGCGCACGCCCGAGAACGTACCGGGCAACGCCGCGAGCGTGTGACCCGCGCCGCACGAGGTTCGGGCGCGCGCGGCGTGCGTGCGATACTCGTGGTGATGGACCCCCACATCGGCGAGGCGTGTGGCGTCTTCGGCGTGTACGCCCCCGGCGAGCCGGTCGCCAACCTCGTCTACCTCGGGCTGTACGCGCTGCAACACCGCGGCCAGGAGTCCGCGGGGATCGCGGCGAGCGACGGCGAGACGGTCACCGTCGTGAAGGACATGGGGCTCGTCACGCAGGTGTTCGACGAGCGCCGGCTCGCGCCGCTCGAGGGTCCGCTCGCGATCGGGCACGTCCGCTACTCGACGACCGGCTCGAGCGACTGGCGCAACGCGCAGCCCGTCTACCGGTCCGTCGGCGACGCGGGATTCGCGCTCGGGCACAACGGCAACCTGACGAACACCGCGGAGCTCGCCGGTGAGCTCGGGATGCTCCCGGGGCTCGAGGCCCGCATGTCGGACGCCGACTCCACGAGCGACAGCGACCTCGTCGCCGAGCTCGTCGCGCGCGAGTACGGCGCCGAGCTCCGCTCCGACGGTCGTGACCTCGAGGTCGCGCTCGAGCGGGTGCTCCCCCGGCTCGACGGCGCGTTCTCGTTCGTGCTGATGGACGAGGCGCACCTCGTCGGCGTGCGCGACCGGCACGGCTTCCGGCCGCTCGTGCTCGGCCGCATCGAGGACGGCTGGGTCGTCGCCAGCGAGACGGCCGCGCTCGACATCATCGGCGCGCACTTCGTCCGCGAGGTCGAGCCCGGTGAGATGGTCGTGATCGACGCGAACGGCGTGCGGTCGCACCGCTTCGCCGAGCCGGCGCCGAACCTCTGCTTGTTCGAGTTCGTGTACTTCGCCCGGCCCGACAGCGAGCTGTACGGCAACCGCGTGCACGCGGCGCGCCAGCGCATGGGTGAGGAGCTCGCACGGCAGGCGCCGGTCGCGGCCGACATGGTGATGCCCGTGCCCGAGTCGGGTGTGCCGGCCGCGCAGGGTTTCGCGCGCGCGTCCGGCATCCCTTACGGCGACGGGCTCGTGAAGAACCGCTACGTCGGGCGCACGTTCATCCAGCCGACGCAGCGCGAACGCGGGCTCGGCGTGCGCATGAAGCTCAACCCGATCCCCGAGAACATCCGCGGGAAGCGGCTCGTCGTGGTCGACGACTCGATCGTGCGCGGCACGACGACGCGCCAGGTGGTCGCCATGTTGCGCGAGGCGGGCGCGGCCGAGGTGCACTTCCGCGTGTCGTCGCCGCCGTACCGCTGGCCGTGCTTCTTCGGCATGGACACCGGGCGGCGCTCCGAGCTGCTGGCGGCGGACATGTCCGTCGGCGAGATCCGCGACTACATCAACGCCGACTCGCTGGCGTACCTCGAGCTCGACCGTCTCACCGCGGCGACGGGCGCGCCGCCGAGCGCGTTCTGCACGGCCTGCCTCACCGGCGAGTACCCGGTCGACGTGCCGGGCGCGGACGCGAAGCACGTGCTCGAGGTGGTCGACGTCGACCTCACCGAGCCCGCGTCCCGCTGAGTTGGGCGACGCCGGCGACACCGCACGCCCGCTGCGCTACGCCGACGCGGGCGTCGACATCGACGCGGGCGAGAAGGCCGTCGAGCTCATCAAGGCCCACGTGCGCTCCACCGCGCGTCCCGAAGTGGTCGGCGACATCGGCGGCTTCGGCGGCCTGTTCTCGCTCGCCCGGCTGAGCGCGCGCGACCCGTTGCTCGTCGCGTCGACCGACGGCGTCGGCACGAAGTCGGCGATCGCGCGCATCGTCGGGCGCTACGACACGATCGGCGTCGATGTCGTCGCCATGTGCGTCGACGACATCGCGACGACGGGCGCGGAGCCGCTGTTCTTCCTCGACTACGTGTCCGTCGGGCGGCTCGTCCCCGAGACCGTCGAGCAGATCGTGAGCGGCGTCGCGCGCGGGTGTCGCGAGGCGCGGTGCGCGCTGCTCGGTGGCGAGATGTCCGAGCACCCCGGCGTCATGGAGCCGGGCGAGTTCGACCTCGTCGGCTTCGCGGTCGGGGTCGTCGAGCGTGACCGTGTGCTCCCCGCCGGCGTCGGTCCCGGCGACACGGTCGTCGGCATCGCGAGCCCGGGCCTGCGCTCGAACGGCTACTCGCTGGCCCGGCGCGCGCTGCTCGAGGTCGCGCAACGGTCGCTCGATGAGCCCGCGTGGCCCGGCGCGGACCGCTCGCTCGGCGACGAGCTGCTCGTCCCGAGCGTCGTCTACGCGCCCGTCATGGCCGAGCTCCGGGCTCGGGTCGACGTGCACGCGTTCGCGCACGTCACCGGGGGCGGCATCCCGGGGAACCTCGCGCGGGTCCTTCCCCGTGAGTGCGACGCGGTCGTCGAGCGGGGAACCTGGACCGAGCCCCGGATCTTCGCCGAGGTCCAGCAGGCCGGTGCGGTCCCCGACGACGAGATGGCGCGCGTCTTCAACCTCGGTCTCGGGATGCTCGCGGTCGTCGAGCCCGCCGACGCCCCCGCAGCACTCGCCGCGATCCACGGACAGGGGCACGACGCCTGGGTCGTGGGCGAGATCCGGGCGGGGCACGGGACCGTGACCCTCGGGAGCCGCTGACCCCGGCCGGGCCGGAGATGTGTCCGAAACCGGAGGTGAACGGCGGTTTGCGAAAGCCTCTCCAGGTTCGGGGCTTCGCGGCCGATACAGGGCGTGCGAGGCCGTTCCACCCTCTCGGACCCGCTGGTCGCGGACGGACTCGTCGCCCCGAGGGGGTCGCATTGATACAATCACGCTGATCGAACCAGGGTTCGCCCAGACGATCCGCTCGCGGACGAATCGGACAGGCTGATTCTTCCGGGGGCGACCGTCGGCGATCTGCAGGGGGCTGGGGCGATCCGGTGCCGGCGCGGGGGGCGGCGGGACCAGATGACAACTGGAGGACCCATGCAGGGAACGCCCGACCAGGACGCGTTGCTCACGCCGTCGGAGGTGGCAGCGATGTTCCGGGTCAACCCGAAGACGGTCACCCGGTGGGCACGCGCGGGCAAGATCTCCGCGATCCGGACGCTCGGCGGCCACCGCCGCTTCCGGGCTTCGGAGATCCGGCGGTTCCTCGAGCAGGTCGAGGACAGCTCGCAGCTCTGAGCCTCCGAGCGCGACGCGCGCTCGACGTTCCGACGCGTCCGCATCACGCGGGCGCGTCGTTGCGCGTCCGCGCCCATTGCGCGCTCGACGTCCCCGGTCGTGCTCGATGTGGTGGCCGGGACCGGCGTCGATCCGGTGACCCCACGCTTTTCAGACCGCTGAGCCGTTTCGCGTCGCGCCTGGTCGGGGAGCGTTGCCGCTGGTCAGGCCGACTCTTGGCGGACCGCTGGTCGACCGTCAGGACACCTGGTTGCGCGTCGGAAGTGGCACGCACATGGCACGGGCTACGGCAGCCGGTGACGCGGACCGTAGGCGGCCGTCGAGATCGCGGTCACGCGGCGGGTTCCGCGCGCCCCTCGCCTTGCGGACGCCGTCTCATGAACACCTCGATGTTGCGCACCACGAGAGCGCAGTCACGGACCGGTACTGCGCGGTGCACAGCCTTCGCCGGCGGACGGCGTCGTCAGTTCGCGCGACCGTCGGTCGAGCGCGGCGATCGAGCATGATCGTGGCGTGGTCGGGGATGGCGGGCTGGCCGAGTCGATCGTCGGCGTGCTCGGGACGGGCGTGTTGGACCGGGATGCGATCACGGACGCGCTCGTCGCACGCGGCGTGGTGTCCGGATCGAGGTCGTCGGTGCGTGGCCGGATCGACCGGTTCTTGCAGTTCGACACGCGCTTCGCTGACGTCGCCGGTGGGACGATCTTCGTGCCGGCCGTCGTGGAAGGGACGACCTGGACGGTGTGGGTGGATCCCGGCGACGCGGCCGACGGGTTCGTCCGGATGCATCCGTGGTTGGCGCCGCTCGGCTGGTGGCTGGTCGCCGGTGGCGTCGATCTCGTAGATCGGTCGGGGACGGTTCTCGGACGGCTGGAGACCGACGGCCTCTGGTTGGATGATCGTGACACCGACGTCGTGTTCGGATCCGACGGTTGGCTCGATGACCTCGCGGGTGGTTGGGCCTCGGTCGCCGTGGTCGGTGGCGGGCTGTGTTGGTCGCCGTGTTCGGTTGCGCCGAGTCCCAGCGAACGCCAGACGGCGGCGCTGCGCGTTGGGTTCGGCCGTGCGGTGCGCTTCGAACGCGAGACGCTTCGCGATCGGGAGCCGACGACGCTGGTGTTCAGCTCGGGTGACGGTCCGCTGCACGAGGCGTTGGTCGCGGATCGAGACGCGTTCATCGGCGACCCTGTAGCGCCGTTGCCGGATCTGTACCGGTCGGCGGGCCTCGTGGAGCGCTCCGGGATCGTCGCCGCGGAGGGTTTCGACTGGGATGCGCTGCGGGCGTGGCAGGACCGGAACCGGCTCGGCGTGATCTACCAGCTCGGTGCCGATCAGGTCGAGCGCCTCGCTGCACTCCTCGACGCGGTGCTGGCCTCGCCGAACGAGGGGTCGGCAAGTTCCCGAGTCGACGATCGCGAGCTCGCTACCGCGCTCGACGACGGAGCGGTCGCCGCGGCGTTCTGGCGAGAACGCGCTACGCGTGAGATTCCACTCGAAAACGTGCGCGCCTTGGCGGCCGCGCTCGACGCTCGCGCCGGCGGCGTGCCGCATGTCGGTGTGCGCTGGCTGCAGGCGCGCTGCGCCGACTGGTCGGGCGACGCGGCAACCGCTGTTGCGCTGCTCTCCGAGGTCGACGCGTCCTGTCCGCACCTGCCGGCTCGGCTGGACGCGGCCGGGTTCGCGTCCGACCGCGGCGATGCAGCGACCGCCTGCTTGCTGTTGCGCGAATACGCCGACATTGACGACCCGCCCGATGACACCGAGGGAGACGGGAGCCGGAGCGACGCGGCATCGCTCAAGGAGGAAGTCGCGACCTTCGCCTTGCGACGGCCGCGTCCGGCCGCTCGACGCAACGATCCGTGCCCGTGCGGGTCGGGTCGCAAGTACAAGGCCTGCCACCTCGGTACCCAGCAACACACTCTCGCGGATCGTGCGAGCTGGCTCTACGACAAGGCGGTGCGCTTCCTGCGGAGTCGTCACCCTAGGAGCGTGCGCTCGCTCGCCGCGGCGATGGCCGAACCGTCCGAGTCGGCCACCCTCTACGACGAGCTCGTGGATGCACCGTTCCTGGCCGACGTCGCTCTGCACGAGGACGGCGTCTTCGCGGAGTTCGTCGCCGCTCGCAGTGCGCTGCTGCCCGACGACGAAGCGCTGCTCGCCGCGCAGTGGGCACTCGTCGATCGCGGCGTCTTCGAGATCCAGCGCGTCGACCGTGACCGGCTGGTGCTCCACGACATCGGTCACGGGGAATCGATCACGGTCGTCAACACCCATCGCGACCGGCATGCCCGCCCGGGGACACTCGTCGCCGGACGTCCGCTCCCCGTGGGCGACACCTACCGCGCCTTCAGCGGGTTCATCGAGGTCCCCCGCGCGGCCGCCACCGAGCTGGTCGAGGTCATCGACGGCGGTGACGCGGACGATCTCGTCGCGTTCCTCGGCGACCTGCTCCGACCGACGCGCCTGACGAACGCCGATGGGCACGATCTCGAACTGCACACGCTCCGCTGGAGCATCGGTGATCCGTCGACGGTCGAACGTGCGCTGCGCGACGCCGGGTACGAACGCGCCGACGACCAGTCGGTCTGGCACCTGACGCAACGCTCATCGGTCGGGGACCGCACCGTTGTCGCCCGGGTCGAGGTCGCCGGCGACGAGCTCATCGGCGAGGTCAACTCGCGGGAGCGTGCCGCGGCGCTGAAGGCGGCGATCGCGGCCGTGATTCCTGACGCGACCCTCATCGACGACGCCGCGCGGTCCCTCACCGACGCCCTCGCGGACCACGAACCCGACTCGTCGACCGCGGCGCCCGTGCGAGCGGACGATCCCGCGCTCCGAGACGCGCTCGCCGCGTTCATCGCCGATCAGGAACGCCGCTGGCTCGACGAACCGATTCCCGCGCTCGGCGGCCGCACACCACGTGAGGCGGCCGACGATCCCGTCGGGAGGGAGGAGCTCGCACATCTCCTCGACGAGTTCCCCGACCCCGACGACCCGGACGTCGCGGTCATGAACCCGCGACGGCTGCGTGCCGCGCTCGGGCTGTAGACGGTCGCGTCACACGAACGCCGTCCCGGTGGTCGCGTGCGACGTGCCCGACACGGCGCGACAGGGTTGCCGAAAGAGGCGTGTGGCCGTACAATGGCCGGACAGCCTAGGACAGCCGACAGGGAGTCGACGATGACCACGACGCGGCTGCGCCGGGAGCGGCTCGAGGTTCGAACCACCAAGGACGAGCGTGCGTTGATCGATCGTGCGGTGGCCGAGCAGGGGACGGATCTCACCGAGTTCGTGATCTCCAACCTCACCATCGCGGCTCGCCGTGTGCTCGCAGACCGAACCGAATTCACGCTCGACGCCGCGTCCGCGGCCGCGTGGGAGGCGGTCAATCGCCGTCGGGCGCGGGAGCTCCCGGGTTTGCGTCGGCTCATGGATCGCCCCGCGCCGTTCAGCACGGAGTGACGGGCGCCTATCGGCCACCCGCACTGCTCGCCACGGGACACGAACTCGATGGGTTCGAGTGCCGGTCACCGGAACAGACCGAGTGGCTGCGCCGGCACGCTCGCCAGTCCGCCAACTCCGGGACGACGCGCGTCCTCGTCGTCACTCCGATCGACTCCAACGCGGTGGTCGCCTACTACGCCTGGTGCATGGCGAGCGTCTCGCTGGCCGACGCGCCGCCGCGCGTGCGGAGAGGGGCGGGTCGGTACCCGCAACCCGTCGCGCTTCTCGCCCGCCTCGGCGTCGACTCCGCCCACGAGGGGCGCGGCCTCGGCGCCGCGCTCCTCCAGGACGTGATCGCCCGGACCTATGCCCTCGGTGAGGAGATCGGCTGCCGGGGTCTCCTCGTCCACGCCGAGACGCCCGACGCCAGGGACTTCTACCTGCACCTCGTGCCGGAGTTCGAGACGTCGCCCACCGACGATCTCCATCTCTTCCTGCTCGTGAAGGACATCCGCCGGACCCTGGGCTGACTCGCCTGCGAGGGATCGGTCGCTACCTTCCTGCGATCGCGGCGACCCTACGGGCCGCGACCCCATTCAAGCGCGTTCGTGTCGCGTCGATGTCAGCATGGTCGCTGGGTGCCGCGGCACGCACCTGAGGCCCGCGTCGAAGTGGCACGCGCGTGGCACGAGATCGACAATTCGGACAGCGAAGCACCGCCGCCGAACACGCCAGGAAGGAACCAATTCGGCCTATGATCAGCACTTTCGTGTGGTGGCCGGGACCGGCGTCGATCCGGTGACCCCACGCTTTTCAGGCGTGTGCTCTGCCGACTGAGCTACCCGGCCGTGCTTGCTGGGTCGACTCCGCTTCGGCCTCCCGGGCTCCGCCCAGGCTTCCGCTTCGTCTCCGTGCTTCCGTGGTGCGCGGTCCTGACGGGATTTGAACCCGCGGCCTCCGCCTTGACAGGGCGGCGTGCACTCCAAACTGCACCACAGGACCAGTCTGCGTTCCGGTGCCGCGTGACGCGGCGCCCGAACGTGCCCCCAGGGGAATTCGAATCCCCGCTACCGCCTTGAAAGGGCGGCGTCCTGGGCCGCTAGACGATGGGGGCCCGACTCCACCGGAGGTAGCGCATCGTACCAGCGTCGGCCCGTGAAGCGGCCAGGGGTTCCGGTCCGCGGGTTCGTCACGCGATGTGCTGCGACCGTTGCACCCCTACCACGCAGCGTGGCACTGTGCCCGGCGGCCCAGGGGCGGGTCACAGGGAGGCGCGGGATGAACCAGGGGCGAGACGCGCGCGTCGTCGACCTCGCGCGCGAGCGCTTCGTCGGTGTCGACGGGTATCACGCGCTCGTGTCGACGCAGGTGCTCGGACTCGTCGCGGGACTGCGTGAGCGGGCCGGGGACGAGCTGATGGGCGAGCTGACCGGCGCGCCGCCGAGCGTCCTCGACGACTGGTGCGAGGGCTGGCTGCCGCTGCCGCCCGAGATGGAGGCCAGGCTCCGGCTGATCGACACGCTGTTCGCGACGTTCGACGACCACCAGGTCCCCGACGACGTGGTCACGACCTGGTTCGCGACGCCGAACCTCTCGCTCGGCGGTCGCACGCCGCTGTGGGCGCTGCGCGAGCGCGCGCCGCGCGACATCGCGCCCGCCCTGCTCGTCGGCGCGCGCGCGTTCATCGACTGACCGGGCGCGGGTCCGCGTCTGAACGTGGTGGTGTCGCGCGTCCGCGGCGAGGGTACGCGCGCGCCCCGGTGCCGCAGACCCGCGTGGGTGTGTCGCGGCCGGCGCCCGGCAGGCATCGATGGACCTCAGCGACCTCTCCCGGTGGGCCCGCGGCGACGGGCTCGAGATCTGTCTCCTCGCGATCGGCTCGGTGCTGCTCGCGCGTCTCGTGCACTGGGGCGCGCAGCGTTACCTGGAGCGCCTGTACCACGACGGGCTCGCGCAGATCGACCGGTCCGGGGTCGCGTCGGAGCGCAACAAGCGCGTCCGCGCGCTCGTGCAGGCCGGCGAGCTCGGCGTGGTCGCGCTCGTCTACTTCGTCGCGGCGCTCCTGATCCTGGACAAGTTCGGGCTGCCGCTCACGAGCCTCGTGGCGCCGGCCACGGTCGCCGGTGTCGCGGTCGGCTTCGGCGCGCAGCAGGTCGTCGGTGACGTCCTCGCCGGCTTCTTCCTCCTGAGCGAGCACCAGTTCGGCGTCGGCGACGTCGTCCAGCTCTCCCAGCCCGGGCAGACGGCCGGCGTGCGCGGGACGGTCGAGGAGCTGACCTTGCGCGTGACCAAGCTGCGGACCGTGCAGGGCGAGCTCGTCTTCCTGCCCAACAGCGCGCTCCGCCAGGTCACGAACCTCTCGCGAGAGTGGTCGCGCGTCGTCGTCGACGTGCCGATCCCGGTCGACCAGGACCTCGACACCGCGACGCAGGTCGTGCGCGACGCAGCCGAGTCGGTGCGCGACGATCCCGCCTGGAGCGGCGCGATCGTCGGCGATCCTGTCGTCGCCGGGGTCGAGACCATCGAGGTCGACCACCTGCAGCTCCGCTTGGTCGCGCGCACGTTGCCGGGCAAGCAGTTCGACGTCGGACGCGTGCTCCGCCTGCGGATCGCCCGCGCGTTGCAGCGCGCCGGGGTGACCACCGCGACCACGGAGCCCGTCGCGCGCGCGGAGGGCTGACGTGCGTCGCTTCCGCTTCCGCCTGCCGGTGCGCCGCTCGACGGCGGCACTCGTCGTCGCGTTCCTCGGCGTGGGGGCGCTGTGGCTCGCCGTGCGTCCCGCGCCCCGACCGGCGCCGGTGTACGTGCCCGCGGTGACGCAGCCCCCGACGACGGCCACGACCCGCCCGCCGCCGACGTCGTCGCCGACCACGGCCACGACGCGCGCGCCCGCGGGTGCGACGACGACCACGACGACGCCCCCTGGTGCGAGCGGTACGACGACCTCGACGACGGGGCCGGCGTCGGCGACGAGCGCGACCACGTCGACGACGGTGTTGCCGCACTCGCAGTCCATCCCGCCGTCTTCGACGTCGTCGACGACGGTGCCGTGACGCGCGAGCGGGCGCCGCGCGCCGATCAGGCCGGGATGTCGGCGTCGCGCAGGCACGCGTCGTAGAGCACGGGGCGGCCTGCGCCCTCGCGCTTCGACGCGTACATCGCGGTGTCGGCCTCGGCGACGATCGCCTCGGCGCAACGCGGCGCGTCCGCGCACACGACGCCCGCGCGCGACCACGTCACGCCGATGCTCGCCCGGAGTCGCTGCTGGTGACCGGCGACGTCGACCGTCCCGCTCAGCGCCTCGGCGACGCGGTCACAGAGGCGCGTGACCTCGGCGAGCGAGGCAACGCGCGGGCACACGACGAGGAACTCGTCACCGCCGAGACGGCCGACGAGATCGGTGTCGCGCGTCGTGTCGCGCAGGCGCGACGCCACGATCCGCAGCAGGTCGTCGCCCGCCGCGTGCCCGAGCTCGTCGTTGACGGCCTTGAAGCCGTCGAGGTCGACGAACACGAGCGCGGTGCCGACCCGGGCGTTGTCCGACGCGAGCGTCGTCTCGAGCGCGGCGATGATCGACGCGCGGTTGTGACAGCCGGTGAGCGCGTCATAGGTCGCGCGGTGTTCGAGCTCGATGCGCAGGCGCGCGCTCTCGGTCACGTCCGCGACGCAGACGATCGCGCCCGTCACGACGTCGTCGTCGCCGGTGAGCGCGCGCATCGTGATCCGGCACAGTCGTCCGGCCGGGGCACCGGGCACGTCGATGCGGACCTCGAGGTCGGCGTCGCGCCCGTCGACGAGGACGTCGTCGAGCGCGTGCTGCAGGACGGCGCGGTCCTCGGCCACGACGGTGCAGAGCTGGGCGTCGACCGTCGTCGCGGGGCCCGTGCACGTGATCTCGGCGAGCCGCTCGTTCGCGTAGACGATCGAACGGTCGCTGTCGACCTGGAACACGCCGAGCGGGAGCGCCTCGGCGAGCCGGTGGAGGAGCTGCTCACGCGCGCGCAGCGCCTCCTGCGCCGCCATCTCGTCGGAGATGTCGACCATCTCCGCGACGACGTCCCCGTGCTCCGGATCGTCGAGCCGGTTGCGGTTGGTGATCTCCATCCACACCCACGACCCGTCACGGCGTTGGTGGCGGCCGCGCCACCGGTGGTCGCCACCGGGCGCACCGAGCATCTCGATCCAGTTCTCGATCGCGCGGTCGTGATCGTCGGGGTGGATGAGCTCAAGGGAGCGCCGGCCGACGATATCGTCGGGCTCCCACCCGAGGACGCGCGTCGTCGCGTCGTCGATCGCGCTGATGACGGCGAGCCCGTCCTTGTGCACACGACAGACGCGCGGCGGCATCTTCGGGGCCGACTTGAGCTGCTCGCCGATGGCTTCGCCACCACCGTCCGCGAGGAGCACGCCGACGTAGACGCCGTAGAGGTGCCGCGCGTCGACGAAGTAGAAGGCGCCGGTCCCCGAGTCGGCCGCGAGCCTGACGACCGCGCGCGCGATCCCCGTCGCGTGGGTCTCGCCCCACGCCGTGATGACCACGACCCGGTCGGCGGGGACGACGAGGTCGAGCGCGGAGCGTCCCTCGAGCACGGGATGCGCACCGACGGGCAGGGACGGCGGCACGTCGACGAACAAGCCGTCGTGACCGATCGCGGCGATGGGCGCGTCCGGGTACTCCGCGAGGAGGTTGGACAGGACCGTCTCCAGCGTCGACTCGTCGACCGCGCGCTCACCTGCCACGGCATCTGGTCGTCCACCGCGCCACCGAGTTGAGGACTTCGGGGCCGAAATGGTCCGAACGGCTCAGCCCGCGGTCAGGCCTCGGTCGGTGGACAGGATCGCCCCGTGGATGCTGGCGGCCTCGTCGGACGCGACGAACGCGAGCAGCGCGGCGACGTCCTCGGCCGTGCCCATCCCGCGGAACCCCGTGTAGGGGGCCATCAGCTCGAAGTCGACGTCCTCGGGGATCTGGAACCCGGCCGTCAGGTTGGTCACCGTGCCGCCGGGCGCGATCGCGTTCACGCGCAACGGCGTCTTCACGAACTCCATCGCGAGCGCGCGCGTCATCTGCACGACCGCGCCCTTCGAGGTGCAGTAGGCGACCGTGTACGCCTGCCCCATCAGCCCCGCGTTGGACGCGATGTTCACGATCGTCCCCGCCCGCTCGAGCAGGTGCGGGACCGCGGCCTGCGCCATGAAGAAGCAGCCGTCGACGTTGACGCCCATCATCGTGCGGTACTGGGCCTCGGTGACGTCGACGAAGTGCTCCGCGCGCGCGATGCCGGCGATGTTGCCCAGTACGTCGAGGCCGCCGAACGCGTCGACGCACGCGGCGACGGCGTCGAAGCAAGACGCGCGCTGTGAGACGTCGCCCGGGCGGGTGCGCATCGTGCCGCCCGCTCCGGTGACGAGCTGCTCCGTCTCCGCCAGGCCGTCGCCGTCGAGATCGAAGCCGAACACCTGCGCGCCTTCACGCGCGAGCCGCAGCGCGCTCGCGCGACCGATGCCCGAGGCCGCGCCGGTCAACAGCGCGACCTTGCCGGTGAAGCGGTGCGGGACGTCGACGTCGGTGGCTTCCACGTGCGGTTCCTCCTGTGCGGACGGACGAGGAACCTAGTGCCGATCGACGTGACGAAGACCGGCTCCCTCGCTCCACCAGTCGATGTCGAGGTGGTCGCCGGCCGGCTTCAGGAACGACATCTCGCGCACGTCGGCGCGGAACAGGTGGAACGCGCCACCGGGCAGCCGTTCGCCGGTGCGCTCCTCGAACGCGTCGACGAACCGGCCGAACGTCGCGTCGTCGTGCTCGTCGACCGGTATCGCGCGCCCGCCGACCTTGGCGTCGCCCTCGACGACCTTCTTGTCGACCGTCGCGCTGTGCAGCGCGAAGCGCGGGTCGCGCAGGAGGTCGAGCGCCTTGCGCGACTGGGGCATCATCCCGAGCCAGAGCTCGTCGAGCGCGAACAAGGGCTCGAGCCCGGTGATGCGCGGTGACCCGTCGGCGCGCACGGTCGCGAGCAGGCCGAGGCCTGTAGCCTCGAAGCGGGCGCGGACGGCGGCGGCGAGATCGGGTGCGGAACGGGTGACGTCGGCCCAGGAGCTCACGGCGCTCAGTGTCGCGACGTCTCCCTGACACCTGCTGTCAGGGTCGTTCCGTACGATTGTGGGACATGCGGGCGAGCCGGCTGCTGGCGCTGCTCCTGTGGTTGCAGGAGCGGGGTGGGAGCGCGACCGCGCGTGAGCTCGCGGACGAGCTCGAGGTCTCGGTGCGCACCGTGTACCGGGACGTCGGCACGTTGCAGGCCGCCGGTGTGCCGTTGTGGACCGAGACCGGGCCGCGCGGCGGTGTGCGCCTGCTCGACGGCTGGCGCACCCGGCTCGACGGCCTGTCCGGCGACGAGGCCAGCTCGTTGTTCCTCGCCGGCGCCGGAACCGCGGCCGCCGAGCTCGGCCTGGGCGCGATCCTCGCGTCCGCGCAGACGAAGCTGCTCGCGACGCTCCCACCGGAGCTCCGCGGCCGCGCCGGCCGCGTCCGCGCGCGCTTCCTGTTCGACGCACCGCACTGGTTCCATCGCGACGAGCCGCTCGACGCGTTGCCGGTCGTGGCCGACGCGCTGTGGAGCGAGCAGCGCGTGGAGATCGCGTATCGGCGCGGCGACCGTCTCGTGACGCGCCGCGTGGACCCGCTCGGGCTCGTCCTCAAGGCGGGTGTGTGGTACGTCGTCGCGCGTGTGGACGGCACTGGCGACGTGCGGACGTATCGGGTCGGGCGGATCGCGTCCGCCGAGCCGACCGGCGAGCCGTTCGAACGGCCGGCCGGCTTCGATCTCGCGCGGTGGTGGGCGGCATCGGAGGCCGCGTTCAACGCCGACATCCTGCGCGACCGCGTCCGCATCCGCCTGTCGCCCCAGGCGCAGGCGCGACTGCCGCACGTGACCGACACGACGGCAGCCAACGCCGCGCTCGCCGCGGCCGCGACGTCCGACGGCGACGGCTGGAAGACGGTCGATCTTCCCGTCGAGTCGGAGCAGGTCGCACTGTCGCAGCTCGTCGCGCTCGGGGAGGACGTCGAGGTGCTGGAGCCCCGGTCGTTGCGCGCGTCGCTCGCGCGCGTCGGCGACGCGATCGCGCAGCGGAACCGCGTATGAGCAGGGAACGCGCGTGCGAAGGGCGCGTCGCGCTCGTCACCGGCGCGAGCCGCGGCGGCACGGGAACCGCGGTCGCGGTGCGACTCGCGGCCGAAGGCGCCGCGGTGGCGCTCACGTCACGGAACGTCGAAGGGCTGGAGGAGGCGGCCGCGCGCGTGCAGGAAGTCGGCGGGACGGCGCTCGTCCTGCCGTGCGACCTGCGCGACCCCGACGGCGGTCGCGGCACGCTCGTCGCACGCGCCGCGGCCGAGCTCGGACCCGTCGACATCCTCGTGAACAGCGCCGCGTCCAACGGCTACAAGCCGTTCGAGCAGTGGACCGCGCCCGAGCTCGACGCGATCCACCAGCTCGACGTGCGCGCGCCGTGGGACCTGATGGCGCAGGCAGTCGGGTCGATGCGCGAGCGCGGCGCGGGATGGATCGTGAACCTGACGAGCTTCTCCGGCGAGCTCCCACCCGGCCCGCCGTTCCCGCGCTTGCTCCCGGCAACCGGCGGATCCGCGTACGGGGCGAGCAAGGCGGCGCTCAACCGGCTCACGGTGTCGGTCGCGGCCGAGACCTACGGGCAGGGGATCGCCGTGAACGCGCTCACGCCCCAGGCCGCGATCGCGACGCCCGCGCTGCTCGCCGGTGGATGGATCGACCCCGCGCTCTACGAGCCGCTCGAGACGATCGCCGAGGCGACGCTGGCGCTGTGCACGTGCGACGCGACCGCGCTGACGGGCCGCATCGCGTACAGCCTGCAGCTCCTCGTCGAGCTCGACCGTCCCGTGCGCGATCTGCGCGGCGAGACGCTCGTGGACGGTTGGCAGCCCGACGATCTGCGCGCGGTCGTCGCCGAGCACACCCGGCGCCTCGAGCGCAACGGTTGGCCCCGACCGTTCGACCTCGGTCGCGTCCACAGCCCGCCGGCCGCGCTCTGAGCAGTCGGACGCGGCGACTCAGCTCCGCTTCCCCGCCGACGCGCGTGGGAGGTCGACGTCGCGCAGCTCGGCGGCCTCGGGACGGACCTGGCGAATCCAGACGAGCGCCGAGTTCAGGACGAGCACGGCCGCGCCGCCGAGCATGGCGATCCCGAACGCGCTCGAAAACGTCGACGTCGCGAGGTGCGCGACCTGGCCCGCGGTCGCGGCGGGAAGGTGCTTGGCGGCTTCGAGCGTCGTGAACACGGACGTCGACGCGCCGTGCGGGACACCGGGGATCGCAACGAGCTTCGGCGAGATCTTGTGCTGGTACGCGGTGGACAGCACGCTGCCGAGCACCGCGATGCCGAGCGCGCCACCCAGCTCGCGTGACAGGTCGTTCACCGCGGAACCGACACCGGACTTCGCGCGGGGGACCGAGGTCATGATCAACGTCGTCGAGGGCGCGGTCGTCTGACCGAGCCCCATGCCCATGAGTGCCGCCGCGACGAGGAGCAGGATCGCGTCCGTCTCGGGCGAGACCCAGCCGAGCAGCGTGAGGCCGGCGGCCGAGATGAGCAGCCCGACGCCGACGACCGTCCGCGGCCCGTACCGCTCGACGAACCGCGCGCTCAAGGGCGCGCCGATCATGCTGAACACGCCGACAGGGAGGGCGAGCAGCGCAGCGGTCAACGGCGAGTACCCGTGCGCGATCTGGAAGTACTGGACGCTGACGAAGAAGAACCCGTACCCCGCGAAGTACTCGAGCGTGATCGTCAGCGATCCCACGTTGAACTCGCGCACCCGGAAGAGCCGCACGTCGAGCATCGGGTGGTGGGCGTGCAGCTCCCACGCGGCGAACACCGCGAGAACGACCGCGCCCGCGGCGATCGTGATGATCGTGATCGGCGCGGACCATCCGTTCTCGGGTGCCTCGATGATCCCGTAGAGCACACCCGCGAGGCCGGCGACGGCGAGCGCCGCGCCCACCGGGTCGAGCTTCGCCTCGTGCGGGTCGGACGAGTTGGGCACGAGCACGAGGCCCGCCCCGATCGCGACCGCGCAGATCACGACGTTGATGAAGAACACCGAGCCCCACGCGAAGCTGCGCAGCAGGACACCGGACAGGACGGGGCCGAGCGCGCCGCCCAGCCCGGCACATCCGGCCCAGATCGCGATCGCGCGCTGCTTCTCGCGCAGGTCGTGGAACACGTTGTTCAGGACCGACAGCGTCCCCGGCATGATGAACGCCGCGCCCACGCCGGTCACCGCGCGCCACACGATGAGCTGCCACGTCGCGGTGGAGAAGCTCGCCGCGAGCGACGCGAGCAGGAACACGGCGAGCCCACCTTGCAGCGCCCACTTCCGACCGAAGCGGTCCGCGAGCGCGCCCGCGGGCAGGAGCAGGCCCGCGAACACGAGGCTGTAGACGTCGATCATCCACTGCAGCTGGCTCTGCGACGAGCCGAGCGCGCGCTGGATGGGTGGCAGCGCGACGTTGAGCGACGAGTTCCCGGCCACGATGAGCAGCAAGCTCAGGCACAGCACCGCGAGCGTGAACCAGCGGCGTTCGTGCACCTTCGGGTCGATCGGGACGGCGGTCGTCATCGGGCAGGTCCTCGATGGGGGGAGCGGGGTCGGGTGCGCCCGGTTCGACGCTACCCGGCCGACCGGCCGAACCCTCGGGGAGATCCTGCGTGCCGGGTCGGAACTTGACCGCGCGCGTCGGCGAGGCCAGGATGCCCGCCACAACCGGGCAGGGTCGGTACACGGAGACATGGCAATGGGCAGGCCGATGTCGACGGCGCGCGTGGCGCGACCGCTCGCCGCTCTTGGCGCCGTCACGATCGCGGTCTTCGTCCTCGCCGCTCCCGCGGGAGCGATGTCCCGCGCGCATCACCGCCCGCCGTCGACGACCGCGACGACCGCGACGACCGACGCGGAGAGCGGCCCGACCACGGTGCCGTCATCGCCGACCGCGGTTCGCGATCGACCGGACGATCCGCCGCACTCGACTGCCGGCGACGATCGCGACGACGAGCCGCATCATCGCGACACTGACTGCGATGGCGACGACGACTGCGACGAAAAGCCTCCGCGGCCGACGACTACCACGACCGCTGTTGTCCCGGTTGCCGTCGAAGGGGCAACTGAGAGCCCGGCGAAGATCCAGGTTCTCGGGGAGACGACGACCAACGACGAGCCGGGTATCTACGACGCGCCGCGGCCGGTCGCGTACCGATCACTCCCGAACACTGGCTCCCCGTCGACGCCTTTCGTGCTCACCGGCGTCTTCATGCTTGCGACCGGTGTCGCGCTGCTGGGGGCCACGCGGTTCACACGCGCCTCGTCCGCGCGTTCACGCACGTGAAGGAGACCGAGCAGCGGTCGCCGTTCCGGCTGTCGAACGACAGCGTGCCAGGTTTCGACGTTCTGGTGGAGGTCGCAGCCGGCGCGACCGGCACGGTCTATCGAGGTGTGCAGACCGAGCTCGCGCGCGAGGTCGCTGTGAAGGTGATCGACGCGTCGCCGGACAGCGAGGTGTGGCGACGGTTCGAGCGCGAGTGCCACGCGATCGGGTCGCTGTCCGACCACCCGAGCATCGTGACGGTGTACGAGGCGGGCAAGACGCTCGCCGGGCACCCGTACATCGTGATGGAGTACCTCAAGCGCGGGTCGCTTGCTGAGGTCGTCGCGCTCGACGGTGTGCGGCCATGGCGCGAGGTGTTGACGATCGGTGTCCGGATCGCCGACGCGCTCGAAGCCGCTCACCAGGCTGGGATCCTCCACCGCGACGTCAAGCCCGAGAACGTGCTCGTCTCGCGCTACGGCGAGCCCAAGCTCGGCGATTTCGGGATCGCCCGGCTGCAGGGTCACGTGAAGACGGAGACCGGCGTCGTGTCCGCGACCGTCGCGCACGCGGCACCCGAGATCCTCGACGGCTCCCCGGCGACGCCCGCGTCCGACGTCTACTCGCTCTGCTCCACGCTGTACGCGCTCCTCCTCGGCAAGGGACCGTTCGAGCCCCGGCCCGACGAGCCGCTCGCACGTGTCGTCGCGAGGATCGAGAACGAGCCGGCGCCTCCACTGCCCGTCGACATCGCGCCGTCAGCCCTCGCGCACGTCATCGCGCGGGGTCTCGCGAAGCGTCCCGCGAAGCGACCTGGGAGCGCGCTCGCACTCGCGCATGAGCTGCAGAAGGTCCAGCAGGCTGCCGGCGAGCCCGTCACCTCGGTCCACACGACGACAGCGGCCGGCTCGGTCAACGAAGCTGACTCCACGGGTCCGACGACTCGCGTGTCGCGTCCGACGCGTTCGCGTGGCCGCGTCCGCCGATCCGTCTCGTGGATGGTCATCCTCGCGTTCGTGCTCATCGTCGCGGGCGCCATCGCTGCCGTTGCCTCGTGGCCCTCTCGTGGCCGTCGCGTCGTCAAGGCGCGCTCGGCGCCGTCGGCCGTGATCTTCGAGGACCAGTTCGACGGCAACGCTGCTGGGTGGGCCACGGGACTCGACCAGGATGGTGGCGGGGCGCAGTTCGACAACGGTCGCTACCGCGTCTTCGTGAACAGCGCGAACCACACCGAGGTGTCCGACACCAACTTCATCGGCCGTCCGCACCACCCGGACCTGACGCACCTCACCGACGACGAGATCGACGTCGCGGGAAAGCTCACCTCTCCCGCTGGCGTCTACGGCCTCGCGTGCCGCCACACGACCGACGGCGGCTTCTACGAAGGCGTCGTCGGTGCAGACGGCGTCTACGGGATCTACAAGACAGCCCGCGCCGGCACGTCTCCCGTCCCGCTCATGAAGAGCACGCGCGCCGCGCCCTCAGGCGCGTGGACGAACGTTGCGTTCGTGTGCCGGACCGTCGATCGCGGTGCGGGCGTCGCGCTGACGCTGCGCCTCGACGGGAGCCAGCTGGCGACCCTCGTCGATCGTGAATCGCCGCTCGGTGCCGGCAGCGCGGGCGTCGCTGTCGGCGCACAGGACGTCGGCGCTGCGTCGGCCCTGTTCGACGACTTCGTGATCCGGTCGCTGCCCTCCGCGACCGCAGGCAGGTAGACCCGGTCGCCGGGCGCGCTCGCACCGGCTACAACTGCGGCGCGCATCCGCGGGCGGGGAGGACGGATGGAGACGCTGGGGTCCATGACCGGGCGGGGTGGGCCGTCGCGCTCGCTCGTGCACATCGGGATGCTGCTCGCGGGCCTCGCGTTCGCGTCGTGGTGGACGTCGCACACGATCCTCGACACCGCGCGCACGCGACGGGTGACCGACGCCGTGCTCAGCAGCGTCGAGGTGCGCCACTACGTGGCGAAGGCGATCGCGCCGATCGCGACGGACGCGGTCGGCGCGCCGACTCTCAACGCGGCGACCGCGACACCGCCCGCCGCCGGGCCGGCCGCAACGGTTGCCGCAACCGATGCGCTCGAGCAGCGGCTCAGCGCAGTGCTCGACCGTCCCGACGTCCGTGCGAAGCTCGACCAGTTCGTCGTGGACGCACACGAGCTGCTCATCGGTCAGACGACCGCACCTGCGGTGCTCGACCAGGCGACGGTCGCGACGCTCGTGCACGCGGCTGTACCGAACCTCGGTCTCGCGGACCTCGCGAAGCTGCCGCCCGTCCGCATCGCGGTGCCGCACTACGGCGCGCTGTCGACCGGCCGGAAGGCGTTGAAGGGCCGGACGCTGCTCTACGCGCTCGGTGCGATCGTGCTCCTCGCGATCGCCCTCGCGATCAGCCGCGATCGGCACTCGACGGTGAAGCTGATCGGCAAGTGGCTCCTCGGGATCAGCGTGGCGCACCTGCTCGTGTTGTGGGTGGTCCCCGTGCTCGTCGTCCCGCAGCTCAGCAACAGCCCGTGGGCGAGCCTGATCGGGTCCGTCGCGCGCGCGTTGAACGCGGGGATCGTCGTCGGGCTCGTGGTACTCGCCGCGGCCGGCGTCGCGTGCCTCTTCGTCGACCTGTTCGTCCCCGCTGCGCGCGAGACCGGCGCGTCGCTGCCGCGCGGCGCGTCGTCCGACAGCTGAGCCGCCGACCCGCGGCCGTCGATCGCACTTGGACGGTCTGGCGCGTGGGTACAGTTCCGCCGTCACTGCGTGTCGGGGGGTGCGTGATGATGAAGCGGGGCATCGTGTCGTCGGGGGCACGGTTCGCGGCGGTCGTGGCGGTGGCGGCGCTCGTCTTCTCGGCATGCGGGTCGAGCGGCGGCAAGAGCTCGTCATCGTCGAAGTCCTCGGGGATCCCGGCCGGCGACATCAAGATCGGCGCGCTCCTCACCCTGAACGGCCCGCTCGCGGCGATCGGCACGTCGCAGAAGGTGAACGACGCCGCGCTGGTCGACGCGCTGAACGCGACGGGCGGCATCGCCGGGCACCCGGTGAAGCTCATCGCGCTGAACGACCAGGGCGACCCGGCCACCGCGGTCGCGGCCGCGCAACAGCTCGTGAGCGACCACGTCGCCGGGGTCATCTACGCGGGGACGTCCGCGACCGTGACGCAGACGGTTCCCGTGTTCATGAAGAGCAAGGTCCCGGTGGTCATGCTCGACCCGCTCGACCAGTGGGACGACGGCGCGAAGTACCCGTACTTCTTCGACAACTACCCGCTGAACCAGGGCACGACCGACAAGATGGCGCAGTTCGCGGCGACGACGCTGAAGGCCACGAAGGTCGGCGTCCTCACGGATGGCTCGACGTTCGGCGACACGCTCCTGTCCGACCTGAAGAAGTCGGTCGGCAAGGAGGGCGTCCACATCACGGACACCGAGACGTACCAGCCGACGTCGCCGGACGTGACGACGCAGGTCCGCAAGCTGCAGTCGTCCGGGGCGGACGCGCTCGTGCTGTTCGCCGCCGCCGGCATGGGGCACGTCTACGACGCGATGCGCACGGTCGGCTGGAAGCCGCCGATCATCACGACCGCGGCGTCGTTCTTCGACGGGTACACGTCGCTCGGCGATCTCGGGCCGACCGCGTACTCGAACTGCGCCGTCGCGTTGCAGCAGGGCGAGCAGCCCGACACCGGGATGGCGGACGTGCTGAAGGTCGTCACCGCGAAGACGGGCGTGAACCCGAGCGTCGGCCAGGTCGTGCTCACCGCGGACGACTTCAAGATCCTGAAGAGCGCGATCGAGCAGACCAACTCGCTGGACCCCGACAAGATCAAGCACGCGATCGAGGGCTACAAGGACAAGTCGTTCACGACGCCGACGATCCGGTACACGTGGAGCGCGACGCACCACGGCGGATGGCCGAACTCGCAGATGCGCATGTGCAAGATGACGCCGCTCGGCCCGTACGACCTCCCGTACATCGCGGGGTAGTGACGGTCCGGACGTCGCGCCGTCGCCAGGGAGGCGACGCGGCTTGACGCTCTTCGTCAACGCGGTCATCACGGGCATCGCGGTCGGGGCCGTGTACGGCCTCATCACGATCGGCTACACGGTCGTGTTCAACGCGACGCGCGTGTTCAACCTCGCGCAGGGCGACCTCGTGATGGTCGGCGTGCTGCTGTCGTACTGGGTGCTGGACGTACAGCACTGGCCGCAGGTCGCCGCGGTCGTCGTCGTCCTGGTCGGCGTCGCGGCCGTCGCGCTCGTGGAGGAGCGGATCGCGGTCCGCCCGTTCCTCGGCCGTTCACGGGACAACATCGGCTGGTTCATCTCGACCCTCGCGTTCGGTCTCGTGATCGAGACCGTCGTCGTCCGCCTCTACGGGAACAACCCGCCGCGGCCGGTGCCAAGCCCACTCCCGTCGACGCGGCTGCACATCGGGAGCATCGCGACCCGCCCGCAGCTCCTGTTCGCGATCGGGGTGCTCGTCGTCGTCACGATCGCGGTCGAGGTCTTCTACCGGCGGACGTGGCTGGGGCAGGCGATGCGCGCGACGGCCGACGACCGCGACGTCGCCGCGCTGCGAGGGATCGACCCACGCCGCGTCAGCGTGATCGCGTTCCTCATCGGTGGGCTGCTGGCCGGCATCGGCGGGTACGTCGTCGCGCCGATCGTCTACGCCGACGTGACGATCGGCCTCACGTACAGCATCAAGGGATTCATCGCGCTGGCGATCGGCGGCTTCGGGAGCATCCGCGGCGGCATCATCGGCGCACTCGCGATCGGTGTCGCGGAACAGCTCTTCGACCTGTACATCGACCCGCGCTACGAGATCGTGGCGTCGCTCGCGTTGCTCATGATCATCCTCGCGGTCCGCCCGACCGGGCTGTTCCGCAACGCCGTGGTCCGCGAGGTATGAGGCGAGCGGCCGCGGCGCGGATCACGCCCGCGTGGGGTGTCGGCATCGTCGTCGTGCTCGCGCTCGTCGTCTGGCCGTACCTCGGCCATTCGCAGGCGTACCAGCTCACGCGGCTGGAGTACATCTTCACCGGGCTGATGGTCGCGATCGGGCTCAACATCGTGACCGGGTACGCGGGGCAGCTGTCGCTCGGACCAGGCGCGGTGTACGCAGTCGGCGGGTACGCGGCCGCGATCGTCGCCAACGACCACGCGTCGGTCGTCGGGCTGGCCGGGATGTGCGGCGTCGCGCTCGTGGCGTCCGCGGTGCTCGGGCTCGTGATCGGCGTGCCGTCCTTGCGCGTCGGCGGGTTCTATCTCGGCATGACGACGCTGTTCTTCGCGCTCGTCATCCCGACCGTGGTCGCCAACCTGAAGCTGACCGGCAAGGAGCAGGGGATCTCGCTCCTCGCGAACATCGACTTTCATCAGCACGTCAGCGGCGTGGCGCTGTACCAGGTCACGCTCGCGGCCGTGCTCGTGCTGCTCGTGCTGTCGTGGTTGCTGCTCGAGTCTCGTCTCGGGCACCGCTTCGTCACGCTCGCGACGAGCGAGGAGCTGGCGAGCTCGATCGGGATCCCGCCGTACCGCACCAAGCTGCTCGCGTTCCTGTTGTCGGCGCTGCCGGCCGGGATCGGCGGCGCGTTCTACGCGTACACGCAGCAGTTCATCTCGCCGGGGAGCGTCTCGCCGCAGCTGTCGATCTACCTGCTCGCCGCGTGCGTGGTGGGCGGGTTCGGCACGGTGCTCGGGCCGTTCGTCGGTGGCCTGATCGTCATCGGCCTGTCGCAGTACCTCGGCCGCTTCGAGCAGTACGAAGGGATCATCTTCGGCGTGCTGCTCGTGCTCTTCGCGGTCGGACTGCCCGAGGGGATCATGGGCTTCGAGCCGAGGCGCGTGCGGGTGCGGCCCGTGTGGCTCCGGGCGCTGCGCCTGCCCGGACTGGGCGGTCCGCGCGTCGAACCGGTCGTTCGGGCGGTGGAGCCCTCGGCGCCGCGGCCGGCGGCGGTCGGTGCGGTGGCCGAGCTCCTGTCCGGAGCACCTGCGGAGCGTCTCGAGGCGCGGAACGTGTCGCGCGCGTTCGGCGGCGTCCGCGCGCTCGACGACGTCGACGTCACCGTCCGTCCGGGCACGATCCACGGGCTCATCGGCTCGAACGGGTCGGGCAAGACGACGCTGCTGAACGTCGTCTCCGGCTACTACGCGATCGACCGCGGGCGGATCGCGCTCGGCGGGGCACGGATCGACGGCCGCTCGACGCACCGCATCGCCGCCGCGGGCGTCGCGCGGACGTTCCAGACGCCGAAGCTCGTCGAGCGGGGAACGCTCGTCGACAACGTGCTCGTCGCGGTGGAGCAGCGCGGCGAGGTGCGCGGACGGCGAGCCGCTGTCGACACCGCGCGGCGGTGTCTGGCCGCGGTCGGGCTCGCGGAGCGCGCTGACGAGCGCGCCGGCACGCAACCGCACGGCACGCGACGGCTCGTCGAGGTCGCGCGGGCCCTCGCGCTGCGGCCGGGTGTCGTGCTGCTCGACGAGCCGGGCGCGGGACTCTCCGCGCCCGAGGTCGACGTGCTGCGCGACGTGATCGTCGCAATCGCCCGTGCCGGAGCGGCTGTCCTCGTCGTCGAGCACAACGTGCCGCTCGTGCTCGAGATCGCCGACGAGGTGACCGCGCTGCACGAAGGCCGTGTCATCGCGACCGGGCTGCCGGGTGACGTCGCCGCGCATCCCGACGTCGTGGCGGCGTTCCTCGGCGCGAACGAGGGACTGGTGTCGTGAGCGCGCTCGTGGTGCGCGGATTGTCGACCGGGTACGGGTCGGTGCCGGTCGTGTCCGACGTGTCGCTCGAGGTCGACCGGGGCGAGCTCGTCGCGCTGCTCGGGCGCAACGGAGCGGGCAAGAGCACGACGTTGAGCGCGATCGCGGGTGAGCGGCACGGGCCGACGAGCGGCACCGTCGAGCTGTGCGGTCGTGACGTCTCGCGCGCCGGACCGGCCGCGCTGTACCTCGCCGGGCTCGCGCTGGTCCCCGAGGGCCACCGCGTGTTCCCGAGCCTGACCGTCGCCGAGAACGTCCGTCTCGGCGGGTTCCCGTGGCGGCGGAAGAAGGCCGACGCGATCGAGCAGGGCGTCGAACGTGTGATGGAGCTGTTCCCCGTCCTCGCCCGGTACGCGTCGCGCGAGGCGGGCGCGCTCAGCGGCGGTCAGCAGCAGATGGTCGCGATCGGGCAGGCCCTCGTCGCAAATCCGGTCGTGCTCTTGATCGACGAGCCGTCGTCGGGTCTCGCTCCCGCCGTCGTCGGGGACATCTACCGCGCGCTGACCGTCCTGCGCGACGAGGGCCGGGCGGTGCTGCTCGTCGAGCAGAGCATCGATCGCGCGCTGGCCGCGGCGTCACGCGCCTACGTGTTGGAGCGTGGCAGCGTGGTGCTGTCGGGCCCGACGGCGGAGCTCCGTGCGGACGACCGTGTCGCCGCGATCGTCCGCGGCGCTGCCGTCGTCGAGGGCTGACCGCCTCACGATCTCGACGTGTGCGTCGCGCGAAAGCTGTCGCGCTCGTCGCGGTCGTCGAACCAGACGATGACCCACGCGTCCGACTCGCCGGCGCGCTGCATCGCGGCATGGCGGTGGTTGCCGTCCTGCAGCAGGAGCTGACCGTCGTCGTACTGCGCGATCAGGGGCGGCGGTTCCCAGCCTTCGTCGAGATGGCGCTCCATGTGCTCGACGTCGCGCTCCCACTCGTCGGGGTCGACCTCGCACAGCACGTCGTCGCCCTCGGGACCGGCGAGCGTGACGAGATCGTCGACGGGAACGCGCACCGGGCCCGCCCACCAATGGCGATCCTGGGCCAGCCCCGACGCCAACGTCGCGTTGTCGCTCCCGCGACTCGCGAGGAACTCGCCCACCCATCGCGCCATGCCCTCGTCCCCGTCGCGCGCGGCCGCGAACGCGGATGCCAGGCTGAACCGGCGCCGACCGTCCGTCGTCCCCTCGTGGCGCGCGTCGTCGACGAGACGGGCAAGCTCGCGCAGCGATCCGACACGTTCGTAGTCCGCACCGTGGTGGAGCTCGAACGGGTCGAGCAGGAACGGTCGCAGACCCGCGCGTCGCGCACCGACGACGTCGATGCCCGGGATGTCGCCGACGTACCACGTGACGCCCGGGGTGAGGCGGAGCGCGTCGAGCGCGAGCTCGAAGATGCGCGGATCGGGCTTCATCACGCCGACCGCACCCGAGTCGATGACGCACGCGGCCTCGACGCCAACGCCCGGACCGACCTGCAGGAGCTCGAGCCGCCGCAGCCGCTCACCCATCACGCCGTCGGCGTTCGAGACGATGCCGAGCGCGACGCCCGTGCGCGCGAGGTCGGCAAGACCCTCACGCGCGCCGGGCGCGACCGCCGACCAGAGCGCGGCGTCCGCGAACTCGCTGTCGAGATGGCGGTGGACGTCCTCGCGTTCGTCGGCCGGTACGTCGCACGCGTCGACGTAGTCGTCGAGGTAGCGCTGCCAGCACCCGACCCAGTCGCCCAGCGCGTCCTTGTCGGTCGTGAACCCGGCCGCGGCCATGTAGTGCGCGCGATCGAGCGCGTCACGCGGTGCGACGCTGCCGGCACGCCGGAACGCGTCGCAGATGCGGTCGTGGTCGGGGAGCAGCAACACGCCACCGACGTCGAGCAGCACTGCCTCGGGTGGAGTCATCGCCGTGATCAATACCCGCAGCTGCCGATTGCCTGCGACCCCGCAGGTCACGCCGCCGATAGCCTCGCTCCCGGGTCGCTGGGACTTCCGCGAATGTGAAGTGACCAGGACTTTTCACTCCGTGAGGTTCGCCCCCCGTCGAGCCTCACCTGGAACGTCGGCACGGCCGTTCTGGAACGTCGTTTGTTCCCTCGTGCAGGTGAGGCATCGGGGCCGGGCCGTAGCGAGTTCACCGCACCCGAGGAGTTCTACACCCACTGGAGATCGTTCCCCTTCCGATCAGCCAGCAGGTGCAACGGCAGCCCGATTGGCTCATCCGCCAGCAGGAGGCGCGGATCGCCGAGCTCGAGCGACGCGGCAGCGGACTGTGAAGCGCAAATCCACCGTGAGTGTCCTGCCCACGGAACAGAATGTGGCCATGGCGGGAGAGTCGATCGGCCTAGCGATCAGCTTGTTCTCTGGCGCTGGTGGACTGGACCTAGGCGCGGAGCGCGCGGGTTTCGAGGTGCGTGCCGCGCTCGAGTTCAACGCGGACGCGGCGGCGACGATGGAGAAGAACTTCGATCATCTCGCGACGGAGGTGAT
>DASRES010000080.1 GCA_035651955.1 Acidimicrobiia bacterium | reverse complement strand
GGGCCGGACTCGTCGAGGGTCGCGACGGCAGCGTCGACGAGCGCGGGACGCAGCGAGCCGTGGTGATAGGGCCGGACCGGGCCGTCGGTCGTCGTCACGGCGTGAACGCTAGCGGAGATCTTTCCATTGACAAGATCATGCTCCGCTCGTATCTTTCCAATGGAAAGCCGACTCGAGGGCACGGCGTTCGGGAGGATCGATGGACACCACGGCGAACCCCTATCTCCTCGGCAACTACGCGCCCGTCCCGGACGAGCTCACGGTGCACGACCTGCCCGTGACGGGCCGTCTGCCCGTCGAGCTCGACGGGCGGTACCTGCGCAACGGCCCGAACCCCGTGACCGCACCCGACCCGTCGACGTACCACTGGTTCACGGGCGACGGCATGGTGCACGGCATCCGCCTGCGCGACGGACGGGCCGAGTGGTACCGCAACCGCTTCGTGCGCTCGGCCGGCGTCGCGGCCGCGCTGGGCGAGCCGTGGCGGCCGGGGCCGGTGCACGCGGGGATGGACTTCGCGCCGAACACGAACGTCGTCGCACACGCGGGCCGCACGCTCGCGCTCGTCGAGGCCGGGGCGCGTCCCTACGAGCTCACGGACGAGCTCGAGACCGTCGGTCCGACGGACTTCGACGGGACGCTGCCCGGCGGGTACACGGCGCACCCCAAGCGCGACCCGGCGACCGGCGAGCTGCACGCGGTCTCCTACTTCTGGGGCTGGGGCAACCGCGTGCAGTACAGCGTGGTCGGTGCCGACGGGCGGGTGACGCGCATCGTGGACGTCGAGGTCGGTGGGCCGATCAGCGTGCACGACATGTCGCTGACGGAGCGCTACGCGGTGATCTACGACCTGCCCGTCGTGTTCGACCTGGATGCCGCGGCGGGCGGCGCGAGCTTCCCGTACCGGTGGGACGCGGCGTACCACGCGCGCGTCGGGTTGCTCGCACGCGATGCGACGGACGGCGCGCAGGTCGCGTGGTTCGACGTCGAGCCGTGCTACGTCTTCCATCCCCTCAACGCGTACGACGACGGCGACCGCGTGGTGCTCGACGTCGTCCGACACCCACGCATGTTCGCGACGCACGTGCTGGGGCCCGACGAGGGCGCGCCGACGCTCGACCGGTGGACGATCGACGTCGCGGCCGGGAAGCTGCGCGAGGAGCGCATCGACGATCGCGGGCAGGAGTTCCCGCGCGTCGACGAGCGTGTCGTCGGGCGGTGCCACCGTTTCGGCTACACGGTCACGGGTGGCGACGGCCGGCCGGGCGCGCTGTTGAAGCACGACTTCGAGCGCGACACGATCGAGGCGCGTGAGCTCGGCGACGCGACGCCCGGCGAGGCCGTCTTCGTGCCGCGCGCCGCGGACGCGTCCGAGGACGACGGTTGGTTGCTGACCCTCGTCTACGACCCGGACCGGGACACGAGCGATCTCGTCGTGCTCGACGCGCGCGACGTCGCGGGCGAGCCGGAGGCGATCGTGCACCTGCCGCGGCGGGTGCCCTTCGGGTTCCACGGCAACTGGATCTCCGAGGAGGACCGATGACTGCACCGATCTCGCTCGAGGGCTGGGACATCACGAGCGCCGCCTCTACCGAGTGGGTGCCATGGGGCAGCAACGGCAAGGCGACCGCGAAGGTCCTCGGATCGGCGGACGGCTTCGTCGTCGCGCTCGTCCGCGCGGAACCCGGGTACGCGGGTGACGCCCACGTGCACGCGCACCCCGAGCTCCTCTACCTGGTCGACGGCGCCGTCCGGAACCAGGGCCGGGACATGGTCGCGGGCGACGGGTATGCGGCCGCGGCCGGGTCGAGTCACGACGAGTTCGAGACGGACACGGGCGCGACGTACGTCGTCGTGTTCCGCGTCTGACGCCGCGCCTCACGCCGCCGCGGCACTTCGGCGTTGTCGAGCGTGTCGCCGTCCGTCAGACTGCCGCGGACCGGGACGAACGGAGGACGCGGATGAGCGAGAGCAGCGACAAGTACCGGCGCGCGGTCGACGGCTTCTCGCGCGTGGTCGACGCGGTACCGGACGACGCGTGGTCGGCACAGTCGCCCTGCGAGCGCTGGACCGCGCGGGACGTGCTCGCGCACGTCGTCGGCGGGATGCAGCGCGTTGCCGGCGCGGCCGGTGAGGCGCCCTCGCTCGAGCAGGATCCCGCGAGTGCCTACGCGAAGACGCGCGACGCGGCCCTCGGCTCGCTCACCGACGAACGCCTCGCGAGTCAGATCGAGAGTCCGATGGGCGCGATCCCGCTCGACCAGTTCCTCGCGCGGTTCATGACGCCCGACACGCTCGTGCACACGTGGGATCTCGCCGCCGCGGTCGGCATGGACGTGACGCTCGATCCGCAGCTCGTCGAGGAGACGTACCAGGCGATGCTCCCGCTGGACGACGCGCTCCGCTCGTCGGGCGCGTTCGGCCCGAAGGTGGAACCGCCGCCGGGTACGGACACGCAGGTGAAGCTGATCTGCTTCACGGGTCGACGGGTCTAGCGGCGCGCGGCACGGCGACGTCGAGCGGGGTCCCGACCCGGCTCGACTCGAGCGCGGTCAGCAGCGTGACGAGGATCGTGCGCGACGTCTCGCCGTCGAGCACGACGTCGCCACCGCCGTGGCGGAACCACTCGACGGCGTGCGCGGTCGACGCGCGGAAGGCGGCGGGAGGGTCGTCGTCGAGCGCGTGGAACCCTCGCAGCTCGCCGTCGCGGTACAGCACGACCGCCGGCTCCTGCACGCCACGCGCGCTGATCCGGTTGCACCGCACGTAGCCCCGCGCGCCCGTGACCTCCACGCGCTCGTCGCACGTGTAGTAGTCGGAGCGGAAGTACGTCTCGGGTGCGAGCAGGACCTCCATGACGGCGCGCACGCCGTTGTCGTGCTCCCACACGAACGTCGCCGGCGCGTCGATCACCACCTCGGGCGCGAGGTCGGGCGCGATCTGCTCGGTGCGGATCCATCCGAACACGCGGCGGATCGGCCCGAACAGCCAGTGCGCCACGGCGAGCTGGTGCCAGCCGTGGTCGAACGTCAGCAGACCGCGCCCGTCGCGCGCCTGCTCGAACTGCCACTCGTAGCTCGACAGCGGGACGTCCCAGCCGCCGAGCGCGGTCGCGACGATCTTCATGTGCAGGCCCGTCGGGCGGCCGATCGCGTCGTCGTGGACGAGCTCGCGCAGCTTCACGAGCGGGGGATAGAAGACGTAGTCCTCCATCACGCGCAGCGCGGCACCGGTACGAGACGCGGCGTCGAGCATCGCGTCGGCGTCGGCGAGGCTGCGTGCGAGGGGCTTCTGCACCTGCACGTGGAACCCCGCGCCGACGACCTTCGTGACGATCGGCCCGTGCAGCGGCGTCGGGACGAGCACGTCGACGACGTCGGCGTCGGACCCGAGGACGTCGTCGAGGTCGTCGGTCGCGCGCGCGTCGGGGAACACGGTCTTCCAACGCGCGACCCGCGCCTCGTCGAGGTCGCACAGCGCAACGACGTCCACGTCGTCATGCTCGGCGTACCGGGGCAGGCACAATTCCGAGATCTGACCCAACCCGACGACCGCGACGCGGAGCGCTCGGTCGCCGACCGGCAGCGGTGTCGGCCGGTTCGTCATCGCGGCAGTATCGCCCGTCTCAGCCGAGGGCGACGAGGACGAGGCCCGTCAGCGCGACGAGCAGCCCGACCAACTGGTGGCGTTCGAGGTGCTGACGCAGGAGCACCCACGCGAGCACGACCGTGAAGCCGGGCGCGAGCGCGGCCACCGGTGCGACGACGACGAGCAGACCGTGGCGCAGCGCCGCGAGGAGCAGCGCAGTCGCGGTGACGTCCAACGCGCCCGCGGCGACGGCCAGCCGTCGCGCCGAGCCGACGGGGAGCGCGAGCTCCCGGCGCGAGGCCAGCGCGACGACGAACGCGGTCGCGAGCAGCGCGGCGGCGGCGCGGCCGGTCAACACGGGCCAGAAGCCCGACGCGGCCGAGGTCTCGGAGTAGAGGACGAGCGACGTGCCGAGCGCGGCGCCGGCCGCGACGGCGAGCGCGGTGCCGCTCGCGATCGCGCGCCCGCCCGTCGGTTGCGACTCGCGAGCGATGAGCCCACCGGCGGCGATCGCGAGCGCGGCGCCGACGAGCACGATCGCCGACGGCCGCTCACCACGCGCGAGTCCCCACACGACCGGGAGCACCGACGCGATCACCGCGGTGACGGGCGCGACCACGCCCATCGCGCTGCTCGCGAGGCCGCGGTAGAGGAGGCCGAGGCCGACGACGTTGATCCCGCCCGCGCACGCGCCGTAGAGGAGATCGGCGGTCGAGACGCGCGCGCCGACGAGCACGGCCACGACGACCGCGCCCACGACGGCGCACCACTGGGAGACGACGAGCACCGCCGGGGTCGGCGCGCTCATCGACGCGCGGCCGCCGACGAAGTCGCCCGAGCCGAACGCGACCGCGACGAGCACCCCGAGCAGCACGGCCACGGCGCCGCAGCTTACGGAGCGCTCGCGTCCACGGGCCGGGGGCCCGGTCGCGTCGCTGCCCTGGTCACGCACGGTGGCGGCCGGTATCCTGCTCCGGATCGTGAACGCCGGATCACGCCTCGCGAGCGAACCCCCCGGGCAGCCGAGGACGTCTGTCCTCGCGCGCCGCGCGGCGCAGCGGGTCCGCGAGGCCGCCGCGACCTTCCGCCGCGACGAGGCGGCCAACGGCAACGGCGACACCGCGATCGAGCGGTCGCACCGGTTCACGATCGTGAGCGGCAGGGTCGACCGCGAGAGCGTCAAGGGCACGTTCGGGCTCTCGCTGAGCTGGCGCAACGCAGCACGGCGGGAGCGGCGCGCGCCGGCCGACGGGCCGCTCGCGGTCATGCGCGTCCATCTCGACCTGCACGTCGCGCGGCTCGGACGCGATCTCAGCTGCCACCGGGCGTTCTTCTTCGGCAGCGTCCCCGAGGCGATCGCGCAGGGGAGGGGCGCGCCCGCGTCGCCCGTGCTCGAGCACGAAGCCGAGCATCGCGTGATCGACCTGCGCCACGAGCACGAGCGCGAGGACGACGCCGCGCCGCCGCGCGTGCCGCTGTTCGCGCAGAATCCCGTCGTGGAGCACGAGCGGGAGCCCGTTCCGACCCGTGAGCCGGCGCCGGTGCGGACGCCGTTGTACGGCTCGATCTCGCCGGCCGGGGAGGACGCCACGACGACACGCGACGCCGAGCGCGTGGTCAGCGCGCCTCCTGCGAACCACGCGTTCGACGCCCGTGTCGGCGGGCATCGCGACGCGACCGGCGACCTCGACGCGCGCGACCCCGACGCGCCGCTCCCGGAGGGGTGGCACCCCGACCCGGCCGGCCACGCCGAGCTCCGCTACTGGGATGGGCACCGCTGGACGGCGCACATCAGCACCGGTGGGCGGCTCTGGCTGTCACCGATCGACGCGACCCGACCCCATACGCAGCTCCCGAGCGATTGACGCGCGCCGCGCTGCGGCTGTCTACGCTGCCGGGCGATCTGCGCCTGCGACAGGGGGACTCGCATGCTTCGCGTCCGCAGCATCTGCCGTTCCGTCGCGTTCGTCGCCTGCGTGGGCGTCGTCGCCGTTGCGACCGCGCTGAACGCGACACCTGCCTTCGCGCACGACGGGGGTGGTCACGACGGCCGCGGCCACGGTGGCGACGACCACGAGCACGCGCGCCGTCCGAACGTGCCGATCCCCCTCGTCTCCGGGCCGGTGACGGGCGGCAAAGGGGTGCCGTTCACGGTCGACGACATCTCACAGCTGCCCGCGTTCGGCTACGTGCAGCAGGAGTACTTCCTGCAGGGGACGGCGCGCGCGTTCACGAAGATCGGGACATGGACGGCCGACGGCGAGTGGCGCGCCGCGCAGAGCACGACCGCCCCGTACAAGACGCGCATCATCGTCCGGAAGCCGGCCGATCCGAAGCGCTTCAACGGGACCGTCTTCGTCGAGTGGAACAACGTCAGCGCGGGCTTCGACGCCGGTGCCGACTGGGACTTCGGCCGCCAGGAGCTCCTGCGCGAAGGCTTCGCGTACGTCGGCGTCTCCGCGCAGTTCGTCGGTGTGGACGGCAGCGGCGGG
>DASRES010000079.1 GCA_035651955.1 Acidimicrobiia bacterium | reverse complement strand
GGAGGCGCGGGACGGCTCGGCCCGAGGGAGCCATGAACAGCGGGACGAAGCCGAGCCGTGCGCGGAGGCGCGGGACGGCTCGGCCCGAGGGAGCCATGAACAACGACCTGCCGCAGCTCTCGATGGGGCTCACCACCTACGCCGCCGAGGATCCCGGCGGTTGGGGTCACGTGCTCGAGCGCGCGCAGCTGTACGACCGCGCGGGCGTCGACCGTCTCGTCGTCTCGGACCACGTCGTGTACGGCGAGAACCTCGAGGCGTACTCGCGTCCCGAGCTCGGCGGCGCGGAGGGGGGCCGGCAACCGACCGGCCCGGACGGGTGCTGGCTCGAGCCGATGACGACGCTCACCGCGATCAGCAGCATCACGTCGCGTGTCCGCCTCGGCACGAACATCCTGCTCGCCGCGCTGCGTCGCCCCGTCGTGCTCGCGAAGACCGCGGCGACGCTGGACGTGCTGTCGGGCGGCCGCCTCGACCTCGGTGTCGGCGTCGGTTGGCAGCGTGAGGAGTACGAGGCGGCCGGGCTCGACTTCTCACGGCGGGGCCGGCTGCTCGACCACACGCTCGCGGTCTGCCAGACGCTGTGGCGCGAGCAGCGCGCGAGCTTCGACGGCGACGGCTTGCAGTTCGACGCGATCCACCAGATGCCGAAGCCCGCACAGCCGGGTGGCGTGCCGATCTGGGTCAGCGGCCGCGTCAACGCGAGCGTCGCACGACGTCTCGCCCGCTTCGGCTCGGCGTGGATCCCGTGGGGCGAGGACGCCGCCGACGTCGAGTCGTCGATCCCCCGGATGCGCGAGGCGGTCGCGGCCGCGGGCGGCGACGCCGAGTCGTTCGGCGTCGTGGGCACGTTGCGCGTCGTGAAGACGGGTGACGGCGCGGTGGACGTCGACGCGACCGTCGCGGCCGCGCCCGCGCTCGCGGCGGCAGGCGTGACCGACATGCGCTGCATGCTGCCGTTGCGCGAGGACCCGGCTGCGTTCGAGGCCGCGTTGCACGATCTCGTCGCCGCGTTCCGCGACGCCGTCGGCCGGGAACGCCCCACGTGAACGAGATCCACCTCGAGCTCTGCGCGAGCGACGGGTGGGCCGAGATCGTCGAGCGCGACATCGTCCCGTGGGTGCTCGAGGGGATCGACCCGGGCGCCGACGTCCTCGAGGTCGGCCCCGGCCCCGGGCGCACCACGGACGTGCTGCAGCGGAGCTTCCCGCACGTGACCGCGGTCGAGCTCGACGACGAGCTCGCCCGGCAGCTGCAGGCGCGCTTCGCGGCGACGAACGTCCGCGTCGTCGAGGGTGACGGTGCGCGATTGCCGTTCCGCGACGCACGGTTCACCGCCGCGTTCTCGTTCACGATGCTCCACCACGTCCCGTCGGTCGACCTGCAGGACCGGTTGCTCGCCGAGGTCGCACGCGTCCTCTGCCCCGGTGCTGTGCTCGCGGGCGTCGACAGCCGCGACAGCGACGACTTCCGCGCGCTGCACGAGGGCGACGTCTGTGTACCGGTCGATCCCCGGACGTTCGGGACGCGGCTGCAACGAGCCGGGTTCGCGCGCGTCGACGTCGACACCGACGACTTCGCGACGAGGTTCCGCGCGTGGACCCGCACGACGTGAGCGACCTCGCTCCCGAGGCGCGCGGCGACGCGCCGGGCCGTGACCGCCTGCGTGGTCGTCGCGTCCTCGTCGTCGGGGCGGGGACGCGCGGTGGTGGCGCCGATCCCGACGCGCCGATCGGCAACGGTCAGGCGATCGCTCGTCTCGCCGCGCGCGAAGGCGCGGTCGTCGCCTGCGCGGACGTCGACCGCGCCGCCGCGGACCGGACGGCGCGCGCGATCGCGGACGACGTCGGCGAGGATCGCGCGGTGGTCCTCGAGGGCGACGTCGCGGACGCGTCGGTGTGCGAGCGCCTGATTGCCGACGCGGGCGCGATCGACGGGCTCGTGTGCAACGTCGGCATCGGGCTCGGTTCGGGACTCGCGGGCACGTCACCCGAGCAGTGGGACCGCGTCTTCGCCGTCAACCTGCGCGCGCACTTCCTGCTCGCCCGCGCCGCGCTGCCCGTCATGCCGCCCGGCGCGGCGATCGTCTTCGTCGGGTCGGTCGCGGGTCTCACGCCGGGGACGCGCATCCCCGCGTACGACGCGACCAAGGGCGCGCGGCGCGGTGTGCGCGCGAACGTCGTCGTCCCCGGCCTGATCGACACGCCGCTCGGCCGCGTCGCGACCGGCGGCCGTCCGAGTCGTGCTCGCACACCGGTCCCGCTCGGCCGTCACGGCACCGCCTGGGAGGTCGCCTACGCGACGGTGTTCCTGCTGTCCGGCGAGGCGAGCTACGTGACCGGCCAGCGCCTCGTCGTCGACGGCGGCCTCACCTGGGGGTAGCGACCGCTCCTCGACCGGGTACCTTGACCCGGCGCGAATCACAGTGCTGTGATTCGCGCCGTGGTCGCAGACGCTGCGGTGACGCAGCAGCCGTTCCTCGGCGCGTTCGTCCGCGAGATCCTCGAGCATCCGGCCGATCGCCCGTGGGTGATGCAGGGCATCGGGCTCCTGGGCCTACGCCTCGACGAGGCGCGTGTGTACCGGCTCCACGTCTGGGACCCGGCCTCGTGCATCGGTGAAGCGCCGATCCACGACCACCCGTTCGACTTCACCTCGACCGTGATCGCCGGAGAGATCACGAACCTCCTGTGGGAGGAGTCGCCGTCCGGCGTCGAGTACCAGCGCGACCGGTACACGCCGCCCGACGAGGACGCGCGCGCCACCGACACCGTCCGGCTCACGAGCACGTCCACGACCTTCACCGCGGGCGAGACGTACGCCCAGCGCGCGTACCAACTGCACTCGAGCGCGCAGGTCCCGGGGACCGTCACCGTGCTGCGTCGCACGTTCCGGGACGTGCGCGAGCTGACGGTCTGCCGGCGTCCCGGGAGCCCGTGGATCTCGGGTGCGTCGCGTCCCGCGTCACCCGATGAGGTGCGCCGGATCACGGCGGCCGCGCGCAACCTCCTGGACTGACCTCGTTCATGCGTCGTTCGCCTGGCTCTGGACCAGGCGAACGACGCACGAAGCGCCGGGGGAGTCAGATCTCGCGCCCGGGTTGCTGCGCGACATGGCGCCCGGCGAGATAGCCGAACGTCATCGCGGGCCCGATCGTCGCGCCGCCACCGGGGTACGCGGGACCGAACACGCTCGCCGCGACGTTCCCGGCGGCGTACAGGCCGGGGACGACGCCACCACCGAAGCGGCGTACGCGTGCGTGCCGGTCGACGAGCGGTCCGCCGTTCGTGCCGAGCGTCCCGTTGCGCAACGGGATCGCGTAGAAGGGCGGCTGCCCGAGCGGCGCCATGCAGATGCGCGGCGACGGGTCGCGCCCGCTCATGTGCACCTCGAACTTCGTCGTGCCGCGCCCGAACCGCGCGTCCTCCCCGCGCCCGACGGCGTCGTTCCACTCCGCGACGGTCTGCTCAAACGCGTCACCGTCGACGCCCATCGCGGACGCGAGCTCGCGCAACGTCGGCGCCTGCGTGATCCACGCCGGCGCGGCCTGGCCCGGCAGGACGGTCGGCAGCACGACCGCGCTGTCCTTCACGCGCTGGTCGAAGACGATCCACTGGGGCGCCTCGTTCGGGTAGTCGATCGCGACCGGGTCGAACGTGGTGTTGACCTTCGGGAAGTCCTGGTACGTCGCGCCCTCGTTCACGAACCGGCGACCGTGACGGTTCACGACGATGACGCCCGGGATGCTGCGCACCGACGCCATCTGTGGCACCGGCCGCCCGTCGAGCTCGAAGCCGGGCTCGCTGATCGCCGGCTGGCCCCAGAACGACCCCATGTTCGCGAGGCGGGCGCCGGCCTCCATCGCCATGCGCAGCCCGTCGCCCTCGTTGTGCGGCGGACCCATCGGCTCGAGGTCCTGTCCGACGAACGCGCGCACCATCTCGTCGTTCCACTCGAACCCGCCGCACGCGAGCACGACGCCTTTGCGCGCGCCGACGCAACGGGACCCGCCGCTCGCGACGTCCTCGACGCGGACACCGACGACCTCACCGTCCACGACGACGAGCTCGCGCGCCGCGACGGCGGTCGTGACGTCGACGCCGCGGTCGAGCAGACCCTTGAACAGCGACGCGACGAGCGCGGACCCGAGCACGCGCACGTCGTCGGCCTGACGGCGCTGCGCGAGCGCGACGTCGGGTGGGCCGTCACCGCGCAGGAACTTCGCGCCCTCGTCCATCGTGAGCCACGGGAGGTGCGGGCTCGTCCGCACCCGCGATGCCTGCTCGGGTCCGAGCTCCGATCTCGCGTCGAACGGCACCGGCTCGATGGAGCGGCCCGCGGGCTTCCCGCCCGGGAGATGCGCGTAGTAGTCGTTGAACGCCGGCGGCGCCGTCATGCGCAGCGGGGTCTTCGCCTCGAGGTAGTCGAGCATCTCGGGCGCGGTGTCGACGTACACCTCGACGAGATCGGGATCGGGCTCGCGCCCGAGCGTGAGCCGGCGGATGTAGGCGAGCGCCTCGTCACGCGAGTCGTCGACGCCGACCTCGGCCATGTGTCGGTTCATCGGGATCCACGGCATCCCGCCCGACACGCCGGTCGTGCCGCCGATCAGGTCGGCCTTCTCGAGGACGGCGACGGACGCGCCGCCGTCGTGCGCGAGCGTCGCGGCGACGAGCGCGGCGGCGCCCGAGCCCAGCACGACGACGTCGACGACGTCGTCCCACTCCGGACGTGACGTGAGCATCGCGACTCCCCGTTCGTGAGCGCGCGGAAGCGTACCGACCCCCGAAGATGCGGCACTGACGTACGGAATCCGTACGTCAGTGCCGCATCTTCGGCCGGCGGGAGTGCCGATCGGCGCTCGTAGTACCGTCGGCGGTCCCGCTCCGAGGAGGTCCGCATGGCGTCGCAGGTCCCGCTCGTCGACTACCTGGTGCTCGGGGACGACCCGCACCTCGTCGCGAACGAGTGCACCAACTGCGGTGCGCGGTTCTTCGACCGGCGCAACGCCTGCGCGAGCTGCAGCGGCACGGAGTTCCGCAAGGTCCGCGTCGCGAACACGGGGGAGGTGCGCGCGTTCACGATCGTGTCGTTCGCGGCCCCGGGCATCCCGGTCCCGTTCGTGGCCGCGGTCGTCGACTGCGACGGGACGAGCGTGCGCGGCAACCTCGTGAACGTCCCGCCCGACCCCGAGCACGTGAAGCTCGGGATGAAGGTGAAGCTGGCGACCCAGCCCATCGGCACCGACAGCGCGGGCACCGAGGCCGTCGGCTTCGGCTTCGAGCCCATCAACTGATCGACCACCTTCGACGACCGACCGAACACCAGGAGACGCAGCGATGGCGAGTGACGACGTCTGGATCCTCGGGATCCACATGACGAAGTTCGGCAAGTACCCCGACAAGGACGTCGTCGACCTCGGCGCCGAGGCCGCGATGGCCGCGCTCGCCGACGGCGGCGTGACGATGAAGGAGATGGGGATCCTCGCCGCCGGCAACCTGATGGCCGCGAGCGCGCCGACCGGTCAGATGATCCAGAAGCAGATCGGCCAGACGGGCATCCCGGTGTTCAATGTCTCCAACGCGTGCGCCACCGGCGCGACCGCGCTGCGCGTCGCGATCATGGCGGTGAAGGCGGGCGAGTGCGACATGGGCATGGCCGTCGGCGTCGAGAAGCTGGCCGGCGCGGGCCTGCTCGCCGGTGGCGCGCGCAAGTCGGACGCCGACACGTGGACGCCCTCGGGTCGCTACGGCGCGGTCGCGGCCGTCGACGGCCGCATCGGCACCGAGACGATGCCGGGCGTGTTCGCGCAGGTCGGCATGGAGTACGGGCACAAGTACGGCGGGACGAGCTTCGAGCTCTTCGCCCGCATCTCCGAGAAGAACCACGCGCACTCGACGCTCAACCCGAAGGCCGCGTACCAGAAGCCGTTCACCGTCGAGCAGATCATGAACGACGTGATGATCGCCTACCCGAACACGCGCCCGATGTGCTCGGCGAACTGCGACGGCGCGGCGGCCGCGGTCGTCGTCAGCGACGCGAAGCTGAAGACGCTCTCGAAGGAGCAGCAGCGGCGCGCGGTGAAGGTCGCGGCGTCGGTGCTGACGACCGACCCGTGGCAGGAGGCGTGCCAGATCCTTCCCGACGTGAACACCCTGACGCGCAACGCCGCGAAGCAGGCGTACGAGAAGGCGGGGGTCGGGCCCGAGGACCTCGACCTGGTCGAGCTGCACGACTGCTTCGCGACCGCCGAGCTCGTGCACTACGACAACCTGATGCTGTGCGAGGAGGGTGGCGCGGTGGACTTCTTCGAGTCCGGTGCGCCGCGCCGCGACGGCTCCCTGCCCGTGAACGTCTCGGGCGGCCTCGAGTCGAAGGGGCACCCGATCGCGGCCACCGGCATCGCGAACATCTGGGAGATCTGCCATCACCTCCGCGGCGAGGCCGGTGATCGCCAGATCGACGGCGCGCGCGTCGGTCTCGCGCACGTCATCGGGCTCGGGTCCGCCTGTGGCGTGCACATCCTGGAGCGCGCCGCGGCGTAGACGTCCGGCGCGGCGCGGTCAGGCCTTGTCCGCACGGACGAGCCACGCGGCCGAGTCGTAGCGCACGCCGTCCGGTGTGGCGTGCTGCGCGAGTGACGCGCGCAGCGCGTCGAGCGCGCGCGACCGGGTCGCGTCGTCGACGCCGTCGAGCATCCACCCGCTGATCGCGAGGACCAACTCGAACGCGTCGTCCACGCCGTCACCGAACCACATCGGCGCGCGCATCTCGGCCAGCGAGATCCCACGGAACCCGGCGTCGCCGAGCACCGCCTCGACGCGCGCCGGGTCCGCGAGTCCGAACACGCCGGGCACGTTCGCCGGCGGGGGAGGCAGGTCGCGTGCGGCCCCGAGGATCGACGCGAACGCGCGGAGCCATTCCTGACGCTCGAACGGCTGCCAGGTCAGCAACGTGATCCGGCCTCCCGGGATCAGCGCACGGGCGATGTTGCGGAACGCGGCCACGGGGTCGCCGAAGAACATCGCGCCGAACCGGCTGATCGCGACCGCGAACGTCGAGGGCTCGAACGGGTGAACCTGCGCGTCCGCGCGGACGAAGGCGACGTTCGCGATCCCCTCGGCACGAGCGCGCGCCCGCGCGATGTCGAGCAACGGCGCCGACAGGTCGACGCCGAGCGCGGACCCGTTCGTCGCCGCTCGCGCCGCGTCGATCGTCGTGCGACCGGCGCCGCACCCGATGTCGAGGACCCGATCGGTGGTCGCGACGTCCGCGGCGTCCGCGAACGGTCGCGCGTACCCGGTGAGCGCGCGGTCGAGGCGATCGGCGTTCTCCGCGAAGCGACGGCCGTCCGCGCCTTCGTTCCACACGCGCGCCTGCTCGGCGTTCGTCGGGTCGGCGACGAGCTGGTTGGCGTCGCTCATCGACGGCCGACCTCAGCGTTCGGGCGGTTCGAGGTCCCAGAACGCGGGCGTCGGCGGGAGCAGCCCGAGCGCGTCGGCCAGCTTCTCGAGCGCGGCGCGGTCGAGCTCGCGCAGGTCGGCCGGCGGCTCCGCCAGCCGGTCGATCAGCGCCTTCTTGGTCGTCTCGCCGTCCGGCGTGAGCACGACGCTCTTGACCCGGCGGTCGCGGGGATGGGGCCGGCGCTCGACGAGGCCGCGCTCCTCGAGCCGGTCGACGAGCCAGGTCGCGCTCGACGGGTCGCATCCCTGGATCTCGGCCAGCTCGCCCATCGAGCAGGGGGCCTCGGGATCCAGCGCGAACAGGCACTTGACGTGCCCGGGGGTCAGGCCGAGGTCCGCGGCGACACCGAGCGTCTTCTCGCGGTGCGCGAAGGAGTAGTCGAGCATCGCCCGCCAGACGGTCTCGGCGAGCCGGTCCTTCGTGTCCCTCGTCACGCCCACAGGATACGACACCGTTGCAAGTCCTCAGAACTTTGGTTACGCAAGAATGTCCGAACGAATAGATATTTGACATGCTCAAAGCATCGGCGCGAGGATGCGGGGCATGCGAGACACCCCCCGAACCCACGCCATCGGAACCGACCCCTACGACATCCGCCCGCCCGCCATCCGCGTCGCGGGCCTCACCAAGCGCTTCGGCGACCTGACCGCGCTGGCCGGCGTCGACCTCGAGGTCCCTGCTGGCAGCGTGCTCGGCCTGCTCGGGCCCAACGGCGCGGGCAAGACGACGACCGTCCGCATCCTCACGACCGTCATCGCCGCCGACGGCGGGACGGCCGAGGTGCTCGGCATCGACGTCGCCCGCTCCCCGGACGCGGTGCGCGACCGCATCGGGCTCGCGGGCCAGTACGCCGCGGTGGACGAGAACCTGACGGGCCGCGAGAACCTGCGGCTGATCGCCCGGCTCACGCACCTCCCACGTGGCCAGGTCGCGCCCCGGGCGGACGAGCTGCTCGACCGGTTCGGCCTCACCGACGCCGCCAACCGGCCCGTGCGCACGTACTCCGGCGGGATGCGACGCCGGCTCGACGTCGCCGCCGCGCTGGTGCACCGGCCGCCGGTGCTGTTCCTCGACGAGCCGACGACGGGTCTCGACCCCTTCGGCCGGAGCAACCTGTGGGAGGTCATCGAGGACCTCGCCGCGGACGGGACGACGGTCCTGCTCACGACCCAGTACCTCGAGGAGGCGGACCGTCTCGCGGACGACATCGTCGTGATCGACGGCGGTCGCGTCATCGCGGAGGGGACGCCCACCGAATTGAAGGCCCGCCTGGGCAGCACCGTCGTCGAGCTCGGGCTGGCGGGCGACAACGACGCCGTGCGCGCCACGGCCGTCCTCGCGCCCTTCGGCGTCCGCCGGCCGACCCGCACGGGGCGCGTCGTGCACCTGGAGCTGGCCGACGGTCCGAGCGCGCTCGTGCAGGGCCTGCGCGCCCTCGACCACGAGGGGCTCGAGCCGCTCGACCTCGCGGTGCGGGAGCCGAGCCTCGACGACGTGTTCCTCGCGCTGACTGGCCGTCCCGCGTCCGACGGTGACGGCGACGACGAGCGCGAGCTCTCGACCACAGGAGGTGCGGCGTGACTGCAACCACCTACCCGCTCGACGCCGGCGTCGACGTCGATGCGCCCGCGCCTTCGCTGCGGATGCGTCGCGCCGTCGAGGACGGCGCCGCCGTCACCGGACGCAACCTGCGCGGCTACCTGCGGACGCCGCAGCTGCTCGTGTTCTCGAGCATCCAGCCGGTGATCTTCGTGCTGCTGTTCCGCTACGTGTTCGGTGGCGCGATCCGGGTCCCGGGCGTGCCGTACGTCGACTTCCTGATGCCCGGCATCTTCGCCCAGACCGTCGTGTTCGGCGCGATGGCGACCGCGATCGGTCTCTCCACCGACCTGCACAGCGGTCTGCTCGAACGGTTCCGCTCGTTGCCGATCGCCCGCTCGGCCGCGCTCGCCGGCCGCACGACGGCCGATCTCGTGCGCAACGTGTTCGTGCTCGTCCTGATGTGCGCGGTCGGGTTCGCGGTCGGATGGCGCGTGCACACCGACATCGGCTCGTTCCTCGCCGCGATGCTGCTGATGCTCGCGTTCGGCTACGCGATGTCGTGGGTGTTCGCGACCGTCGGGCTCGTCGCTCGCGACGCGGAGGCCGCCCAGGCGCTCTCGTTCCCCGTCCTCGCGCCGCTGATCTTCGCGTCGTCGGCGTTCGTGCCGGTCACGTCGATGCCCGGATGGTTGCAGACCTTCGCACGCAACCAGCCCGTCTCGGCCGTGACGACCGCGGTGCGCGAGCTGACGCTCGGCGGTGCGACCGTCGGGCACGTGCTCACCGCGATCGCGTGGTGCGTCGGGATCGTGGCCGTGGCCGCGCCGTTCGCCGTCCGCCGCTTCCGCCGGGCCGTCTGAGGCGCGCGGAATCTGTCCCGGGGCTGTCTCGACGGGCGTGCGGTCCTCCGTTAAGTTGCACACCGATGGCAACAAACGGCGGGCCGCCGCCCGTTGCGATGGAGCCGCCCCGCAAGCGTCGTCGCCTTCCCGGCCACTGGGCGCTGTGGGTGCTCGGTCCGCTCGTCGCGATCGTCGCCGCGGTCGGCGTGTACGTGTGGACCCAGTACCGCACCCTGACGTCGGCCAAGTTCTCGACGATCGACTACACGGTCCCGAACGCGCCGCCGCTCGTCGCGGGATCGGGCGAGACCGTCTACCGCATCGATCCGACGCACTCGACGCTGAGCTACCAGGTCGAGGAGAAGCTGCTCGGCCAGGGGGTCCACACCGCGAAGGGCTCCACGAACGGCATCGCCGGCGACATCGCGCTCAACCGCACGAACCCGTCCGCGAGCCGGGTCGGCGAGATCGTCGCGAACGTCGAGGAGCTGCACTCCGACAACCGCCTCCGCGACGCGCGCATCCGCCAGGACTACCTCAGCTCGCACGACTTCCCGCTCGCGTCGCTGACGGTGGCGAGCCTGCGCGGCATGCCGGCGACGGTCGCCGACGGGCAGACATACCACTTCACGATGGCCACGCAGCTCACCGTGAAGAAGATCGCCAAGCCGGTGACGTGGGACGTCGACGGGTCGGTCGCCAACGGCAAGCTCACCGCGACCGCGACGGCGCACGTGAAGCTGTCCACGTGGGACGTCGGCCCGATCAACCTGGCCGGTCTGGTGAGCACGGGTGACGACGCGACGCTGACGATGAAGCTGACCGCGCTCGACCCGTCGAAGTACACGGTGCCGAACGCGATCGCGCCGCCCGCGTCCGCGCGTCACAGCGGCAGCAGCCCGTCGTTCAAGAAGGTGATCATGCCGGCGCTGCAGGCGAACTGCGCGTCGTGCCACAACTCCGGCCAGGTCGGTGCCGCGCACTGGGTCCTCGACGACGCGAACGACGCGGCACAGGTCGCGGACGGGATCGGCACCGTCGTGAAGGCGCGCTACATGCCGCCGTGGCCGGCGTCGGACCTCGGGGTCGCGCTGCTGCACTCGAAGCGTCTGCCGCAGAAGACGGTCGACCAGATCGTGCAGTGGGCCGACGCCGGCGGGAAGCTCGACGTTCCCGGGACGACGAGGATCACGCCGACGCGCGGTCCCGCGGGCGCGCCGCCCCGGCACGACGTCGTGCTGACGATGCCGCAGGCGTACGCCGGCTCGCTGTCGAACCCGAACGACTACCGCTGCTTCGTGCTCGACCCGCACATCACGAAGCCGACGTACGTGACGGGCTACGAGGTGACGCCGGGCCATCGCGAGGAGATCCACCACGCGCAGATCTTCCACGTCGACGCCGCGCAGGTGGCCGACGCGGCGGCCAAGGACGGCAAGGACGGGAAGCCCGGCTGGAGCTGCTACGCGGGCCCGAGCCTCTCGTCGAAGGTGCGCGACCGCACGGCGATCAGCCCGGGAGCGGTCGGCGACCGCGCGCAGGCGGCTCGGCACTCGCTACGCGGCCAGTTGCAGCCGGGCCTCATCGCGGGGTGGGTGCCGGGCCAGGACCCGGTGATCTACCCGGACCACTCGGGGATCCTCTTCCAGCCCGGCGACGCGATCGTCCTGCAGATCCACTACCACTACGAGGACCCGCCGGTTCCCGACCGCTCGACCGTCGCGCTCCAGCTCGACCCGGGCACCGCGCCGGTCAAGCGCATCGACATCGTCAACCCGCTCGGCCCCGTCGAGATCCCCTGCATGCCGGGCCAGGACGCGCCGCTGTGCAACCGGGCCAACGCGCTGCAGGACGACGCGCACCTCTACGGCCCGACCGGCTCGCTCGTGGAGGGCGGCCTGCTCGCGCTTTGCAACAAGACGGCCGACGAGCTCGCGGCGACGTTCCACAACGGCATCGCGACGTCGTCGTGCGACACGAGGGTGCCCGAGTCCGGGAACATCGTCGGCGCGATGGGGCACATGCACACGCTCGGCAAGAGCTTCCGGCTCACGTTGGATCCGGGGACACCGCAACAGAAGGTGTTGCTCGACATCCCGACGTGGAACTTCGACTGGCAGATGAACTACCAGTTCCAGACGCCGCTCCACGTGAACGCGGGTGAGACGGTCCGCATGGAGTGCACGTGGGACCGGTCGCTCGACCCGAACCGTGCTCCGAAGTACATCGTCTTCGCCGAGGGCACCGAGGACGAGATGTGCTTCTCCACGTACGCGCTGATCCCCGACGACCAGTCGCAGACGCAGGGCTGACAGCCGTCAAGGCCGGAAGCGTCGCAGCCGGAGGCTGTTCGACACGACGAACACGCTCGAGAACGCCATCGCGGCACCGGCGATCATCGGGTTGAGCAAGCCGGCCGCGGCGACCGGCAGCGCGGCCACGTTGTAGGCGAAGGCCCAGAACAGGTTGCCCTTGATCGTCGCGAGCGTGCGGCGCGACAGGCGGATCGCGTCAGGCACCGCGCGCAGGTCGCCGCGCACGAGCGCGAGATCCGATGCCTCGATCGCGACGTCGGTGCCCGTCCCGATCGCGAGCCCGAGGTCCGCCTGCGCGAGCGCGGCGGCGTCGTTCACACCGTCGCCGACCATCGCGACGACGTGCCCAGCGCGTTGCAGGTCCCGGACGACGTCGACCTTGTCGGCCGGCAACACCTCGGCGATGACGTCGTCGATGCCGACCTCGGTCGCGATCGACCGCGCCGCGCGCGCGTTGTCGCCGGTGAGCAGGACCGGACGCAACCCGAGCGCGCGCAGCTCCGCGACCGCCTCGGCCGACGTCGGCTTCACCGCGTCCGCCACCACCGCGAGGCCCCGGATCTCGCCGTCCCACGCGACGACGATCGCCGTCCGGCCCGCGTGCTCGGCGTCGTCCTTCACGGCGCGGAGCTCGCCTCCGACGTGCAGGCCCCAGTCGGCGAGCAACTGCTCGCGGCCGGCGACGACCGCGTGCCCGTCGACGACGCCCTCGACGCCGAGACCCTCGCGGTTCGCGAACGACTCCACCGCTGGGAGCTCGCCCTCGCGCTCGCGGGCCGCGTCCGCGATGGCTCGCGCGATCGGGTGCTCGCTCGCGTCCTCGAGCGCGCCCGCGACGCGCAACAGCTCGTCGTGCGCCGTGCCTGCCGTCGTGACGACGTCCACGAGCGCCATGCGTCCCGTCGTGACCGTCCCGGTCTTGTCGAGCACGACCGTGTCGACCTGACGGGTCGACTCGAGCACCTCCGGCCCCTTGATCAGGATGCCGAGCTGCGCACCGCGTCCGGTGCCGACGAGCAGCGCGGTCGGCGTGGCGAGGCCCAGCGCGCACGGGCACGCGATGATCAGGACCGCCACCGCGGCCGTGAACGCCTCGGCGGTGCTCCCGCCCGCGGCCAGCCAGAACCCCAGCGTCGCGAGCGTGAGCACGATCACGATCGGGACGAACACCGCGGCGACGCGGTCCGCCAGACGCTGGACCGGCGCCTTGCCGCTCTGCGCGTCCGTGACGAGCCGCGCGATCTGCGCGAGCGCGGTGTCCGCGCCGACGCGCGTGGCGCGCACGACGAGCCGCCCGCCCACGTTGACGGTCGCGCCCGTCACGCTCTCACCCGGGCCGACCTCGACCGGGACGCTCTCGCCGGTCAGCAGGCTCGCGTCGATCGCGGAGCGGCCGTCCTCGACGACGCCGTCGGTCGCGATCTTCTCGCCCGGCCGCACGACGAACCGGTCGCCGACGGCGAGGTCGTCGACGGGTACGCGCGTCTCGGTCCCGTCGCGGAGCACTGCCACGTCCTTGGCGCCGAGCTCCAGGAGTGCCCGGAGCGCCGCGCCGGACCGCCGCTTGGCCCGGGCCTCGAAGTACCGGCCGGCGAGGATGAAGACCGTCACCGCGGACGCGACCTCGAGGTAGATCTCGTTCGTCCCGGCGCCGCGGGCGACCTCGAAGCTGAACGGCATCTTCATGCCGGGCGTGCCGGCGTCGCCGACGAACAATGCCCACAGCGACCAGCCGAACGCGGCGAGCACGCCGAGCGAGATGAGGGTGTCCATCGTCGCCGCGCCGTGGCGCAGGTTGGCCCACGTCGCGCGGTGGAACGGCAACGCGCCCCACACGACGACGGGGGCGGCGAGCGTCAACGAGAGCCATTGCCAGTTCCGGAACTGGAATGTCGAGACCATCGCGAGCACCACGACGGGCACGGTGAGCACGAGCGAGACGACCAGCCGCGTCCACAGGGCGCGGGTCTCGTCGTCACGGTCGTCGGGTGCGGCAGTACCGGACTCGTCGGGCGCGGGCGTGGCCGGCGACGGGCGCGGGAGACGAGCCTGGTAGCCCGCGGCCTCGACCGCCGCGACGAGATCCCCGTCCTCGACGCCGGCGGGAGCGTCGACGTGGGCGGTGTCGGTCGCGAAGTTCACCGTCGCGTGCACGCCGTCGAGGCGGTTCAGCCCCTTCTCGATGTGGGCGGCGCACGAGGCGCAGGTCATCCCGCTGATCACCAGGTCCACGGTGCGGGTCTCGCCGGTCGTCGCGTGGTCCGTCACGATCGTTCCCCGTCTCTCGGTGTGTCGCTCAGTGTGTTCGTACCCTCCGGGGGTACCGTACACCATACCAGGGAGGGGTATCAAACAGGCCGAACGGGGCAGATATTTCGTTCGGCTAACTAATCCGCTACACTCGGTCCATGACCCGGGTGACGGCGGCCGTGCGCACGACGTTCCGGTCGTTGCGCTACCGCAACTACCGGCTGTTCTTCACGGGTCAGCTCATCTCGCAGGCGGGCACCTGGCTCACGATGATCGCCCTGGTGCTGCTCGTCCTGCACCGGACGAACAAGAACGGCCTCGCGATCGGGCTGCTGACCGCCTGCCAGTTCGCGCCGATCCTCGTCCTGGGCGCGTTCGGCGGGCTCGTTGCCGACCGGTGCGACAAGCGGAAGCTGCTCCTCGTCACGCAGACGCTCGAGATGCTCCAGTCGTTCGGGCTCGCGGCGCTCGCGTTCGTCCCGGGGATGCCGCTGATCGCGTTCTACCTCATGGCGCTCGCGGGCGGGACGATGCTCGCGTTCGACAACCCGGCCCGCCGGTCCTTCGTCTCCGAGATGACGCCGAAGGAGGACCTGCAGAACGCCGTCACGCTCAACAGCGCGCTCATGACGAGCTCGCGCGTCATCGGTCCCGCGATCGCCGGCCTGCTCGTCGTCACGACTGGCTACGGCTGGTGCTTCACGATCGACGCGATCTCGTACCTCGCCGTCATCGCCAGCCTCTGGGTGATGCGGACGGAGGAGCTGTACCCGGCGCCCGCGGCGTCACGCGCGCGCGGGCAGGTGCGCGAAGGGCTGCGCTACGTGCGGCGCGTCCCCGACCTGCGCATCCCGCTCGTGATGATGACCGTCGTCGGGCTCCTGACGTTCAACTTCTCGGTCGTCATCCCGCTGTTCGTCGAGAAGACGCTCGGCGGCAGCGACGGCACGTACACGCTGCTGTACTCGGTGCTGAGCCTGGGCTCCCTCGCCGGCGCGCTGTTCGCGTCACATCGCCACTTCATCGGCATCCGGACGATCGTGGTCGCGGCCCTCGGCTTCGGTGCGACGATGATGGTGTTCTCCGCCGCGCCGAACCTGGCGACGTCGTTCCCGATCGCGCTGGTCGTCGGCTTCGCCAGCGTGATGTTCATGACGTCGTCGTCGGCCGTCGTGCAGCTGCGCGCTGCACCGTCGATGCGCGGTCGTGTGCTCGCGCTGCAGGCGATCGTGTTCATCGGGAGCACACCGATCGGTGGTCCCATCCTCGGCGCGGTGTGCGACCAGTTCGGGGCGCGCGGCGGCCTCGTCGTCGGTGGTGTGGCCGCGCTCGCGGCGGGCGCGTGGGGCGCCCGCGCGATCCGTCACATGCCCGAGGGCAAGGGCGACGTCACGACCGTCGACGCGCTCCAGGCCGAGACGACCGAGATGGAGGTCGCGTAGCCCCACGCGTGCCGCACGGTCACGCGGCGCGGCCGCAGTAGGCGAGCAGGCGCTCGGCGGCTGGTGCGTCGTCGGCGACGTCGACGATCGGCCCGAACGCACGCTTCCGGGCACCGGGCGGTACCGCCTCCGGCAGGAACGCGAGGAGCTCGTCGCACAGGCGGTCGTCCAGCTTCGCGTCCTGACCGGTGGCCTGCGCGACGTCCCAACCGTGCACGTACACGTCGGTCAGGTTGATGCCGAGCGCGACCTGCGCGGGCAGCTCGCCGATCGGGATGCGCAGCGTTCCGGCGGTCCCGCGGCACCGCCAACCCGCGAGCGCCGCGTCGGCCGCCGCCCGGAACGCGCCCGCCGGGTCGTCGCCGAGCACGTCGACGTCTCGCGCGTGCGGCGGCGCCTCGCCCCGTGTCGCCGCGCCGAACATCTCGAGGACCCACGTCACGTGGTTCACGAGCGCGCGCACGTCCCACTCCGTGCACGGCGTCGATGCGCGCCACTGGTCGGGCCCGACGCCGTCGACGAGGCGTCCCGTGTTGGCGAGGGCGTCGTGCAGGTCGTCGACCGAGTACATCGTGGGCTCCTTCCGAAAGGATTGACTTACGTAAGCGAGACACTACACAGAATCGGTCGCGGGCGCTAGGGTGCAGGTGTGGACGCCGCGCTGAAGGCCCTCGCCGATCCCACGCGGCGGCGGATCCTGCGTCTCGTGCGCGACCGCGAGCGGACCGCGGGCGACATCGCGACCCACTTCGACGTGAGCCGGCCCGCGGTGTCGCAGCACCTGCGCGCGCTGGAGGACGCCCGGCTCGTCACCGTGCGCCGGGACGGGACCCGTCGCTGGTACCGCGCCCGTCCCGAGGGGCTGCGGGAGATGCACGCCTGGCTGACGACGATGTGGAGCGACTCGCTCGGAAACCTGAAGCACGCGGCGGAGGCCGAGGAGCGCGCGACCCGTCGCCGTGCTGCGAAGAGCGCGCGGAAGACCGCGTGACACTCAGCGAGATCGACATGTCGGTGCGGATCGACGCGTCGCCGTCGACCGTCTTCCGCTACTTCGTCGACCCGGACCGGATGTGCGCGTGGATGGGGATCGACGCGACCGCGGAGGCTCGCCCCGGCGGCGGCTACCGCGTGGACGTCACCGGCCGCGACGTCGCGCTGGGCGAGTACGTCGAGGTCGTGCCGGACGAGCGCGTCGTGTGGACGTGGGGGTTCGAGGGCAGCGACGTCATGCCGCCGGGGTCCACCACCGTCGAGGTCACGCTGCGGCCCGACGGCGACGCGACCGTGGTGCGCCTCCGTCATCGCGGCCTGCCGACGGAGCAGCGGGTCGAGCGGCACACCGCGGGCTGGACGCACTACCTCGCCCGTCTCGAGGTCGCGGCCGCGGGCGGCGAGCCCGGCCGCGATCCCTGGGTCGCCGTGCGCTAGGAACATGAGGCACCGGACGGAGCCTCGGGAGGATGCGGTGGCGACCGACGACGGGGGAGCGCTGCGAGAGCGCGCGGTGATCGTGACGGGTGGCGGGACCGGCATCGGCGCGGCGTGCGCGGCCGAGCTCGCGGCGCACGGCGCGCGCGTCACGATCTGCGGACGGACTGCGTCGACGCTGGAAGCCGCCGCGTCGCGCATCGCCGACCGTGCCCGCCACGGTGGCAGCGTCCGGCACGTCGTCGCCGACGTGACCGTCGAGGACGACGTCGCGCGCGTCGTCGACGAGGCGTGCCGCGCGGACGGCGCGCTGCGCGGCGTCGTTGCGAACGCGGGTGGCGGCGGCGGGATGGGCCCGTACCACCTGCAGGACGTCGGCGAGTTCACGCGCGTCCTCCACCTGAACGTGCTCGGGACGATGCTGTGCCTCAAGCACGCGCTGCCGCGCATGGTCGCGGCCGGCGGTGGGTCCTTCGTCGGCATGTCGTCGATCGCGGGGCACGTCACGCACCCGTACTTCGGCGCGTACCCGGTCGCCAAGGCCGCCATCGAGGAGATGATGCGCAACGCGGCCGACGAGTACGGGCCCGTGAACGTCCGCTGCAACGCGGTCCGGCCCGGCTTCATCGCGACCGAGATCATGGAGGGCATCCCGCGCGACTCGCCCGTCTACGCGAGCTACATCGAGAACACGCCGCTCGGCGGCGTCGGCGAGCCGGAGGACGTCGCCCGTCTCGTGCGGTTCCTCGTCTCGGACGAGGCGCGCTGGATCACCGGGCAGGTGATCAACGTCGACGGCGGCCACAGTCTCCGGCGCGGTCCCGACTTCTCGGCCTTCATCGAGCCCGCCCTCGGCCGCGACGCCATGCTCGCCAAGGTGCCGCCGCCCGTCTGAGCGAAGCGACCGCTTGCGGCCGCCTGACACGGGCGTCACACTCGGCCCATGGCTGTGAGCGAGCAGATGATGCAGCACCTCCACCGCGCGGAGGGCGGCGGCACGCGTCGCCAGGCGACGTTCCTGCCCGAACCCGAGCCGCGCACGCGGCACTACACGATCATCTCGGTGGACGACCACCTCATCGAGCCGGCCGACCTGTTCGAGGGGCGCGTCCCGAAGCAGTACGCCGACCGTGCGCCGCGCGTCGTCACGATGGACGACGGTCGCGAGACGTGGGTCTACGAGGACAGCTTCTACCCGCAGGTCGGGTTGAACGCGGTCGCCGGCCGTCCGAAGGACGAGTGGAGCATGGAGCCGGCCCGCTTCGACGAGATGCGCCGCGGATGCTGGGACGTCGAGGCGCGCGTCCACGACATGGACCTCGACGGGATCTACGCGTCGCTGTGCTTCCCGTCGCTCATCGCCGGGTTCGCCGGCACGATCTTCGCGACGAGCAAGGACGAGGACCTCGGGCTCGCGTGCCTGCGCGCGTGGAACGACTGGCACATCGAGGAGTGGGCGGGCCCGCACCCCGACCGGATCATCCCGTTGCAGCTCGCGTGGCTGCGCGATCCCGAGGTCGCGGCGGCGGACGTGTATGCGAACGCCGAGCGCGGCTTCAAGGCGGTCAGCTTCCCGGAGAACCCGGTCGACCTGCGCCTGCCGTCGATGCACGACCCGCACTGGGACCCGTTCCTGCGCGCCTGCGAGGAGACCGAGACGGTGGTCTGCCTGCACAACGGGTCGTCGTCGTGGACCGCCGCGCGCTCGCCGGGCGCGCCGCTCGAGCTGTACACCTCGCTGTTCCCGGTGAACGCGCTCGTGACCGCGGCCGACTGGCTGTGGGCGCGCATCCCGACGCGGTTCCCGCGCATCAAGGTCGCGTTCTCCGAAGGCGGGATCAGCTGGGTCCCGATGCTGATCGACCGCATCGAGTACGTGCTCGAGCACTCGGCCGTCGGGTCGCACGGTTGGGACGACCCCGACCTGTCGCCGACGGACGCGATGCGCCGCAACTTCTGGTTCTGCACCATCGACCTCGGCTCGACGTTCGCGCTGCGCGACCACATCGGGCTCGACCACATCTGCCTCGAGAGCGACTACCCGCACGCCGACTCGACGTGGCCCGAGACGCAGGCGCTCGCCGAGCGCGGCCTCGCCCCGCTCTCCGACGACGAGGTCCGCAAGGTGACGTGGCAGAACGCGTCGACGCTCTTCCGCCACCCCGTCCCGCCGGACCTGCAGCTCCCGTAGCCACAATTGTGGTTCAGCGCGCCTATCACGCGCCGAACCACAATTGTGACCGCTACTCGAAGACGATGACGCTGCGGGCGACCTCGCCCGCGGTCATGGCCCGGAACGCGTCGTTCACCTCGTCGAGCGCGATGCGGCGCGTGACGAGCTTCTCGAGGTCGAGCTGGCCCGCTCGCTGCAACGCGACCATGCGCGGGAAGTCGCGCGCGGGGTCGGCCGCGCCGTAGACCGAGCCCTGGATCCGCTTCGCGTCGACCATCAGCCCGAGGACGGGAAACGTCACGGTGTCGTCGAAGCGACCAGCGCCCACGATCGTGACCGCACCACCGCGGCGCGCCATCGCGTACGCGGCAAGGATCGTCGCGGACGACCCGACCACCTCGACCGCGTGGTCGGCGCCGCCGTCGGTCATGGCGTGCACCGCCGCGACCGCATCCGCCGACGACGCGTCGACGACGTCGGTGGCACCGTTGTCGCGCGCCATGTCGAGCTTCGCGGCGACTCGATCGACGGCGACGATCCGCGCCGCACCCGACAGGCGCGCGCCCTGGATGGCGGCGAGCCCCACACCGCCACAACCGACCACCGCGACGGTCTCACCCGGACGCACCTGCGCGGTGTTCACGACCGCGCCGACGCCCGTCACCACACCGCAGCCCACGAGCGCGCCGAGCTCCAGGGGGAAGTCCGGGTCGACGACGATCGCCGCGCTCGCGGGCACGACCGTCTCCTGGGCGAACGTGGCGGTCCCGAGCCCGGCCATCACCGGGTCGCCGTTGGCGGTGCCGTACGGGCCTGCGAAGGCGTGCTGCATGCCCGTCTCGCACAGCGTGGGCTGACCGCGCCGGCACGCCGCACACGCGCGGCACGGCGCGATCCACGAGAGGATCACGTGGTCACCGACCCGGGGCGTCTCGACACCGGGCCCGACCTCCGTGACGACGCCCGCGCCCTCGTGCCCGAGCACCGCGGGCATCGGCTGCGGCATCGTCCCGTCGACGAGCGAGAGATCGGAGTGGCACACGCCGCTCGCGGCGATCCGGACCCGCACCCGACCCGGACCCGGCGGTTCGAGCTCGACGTCCTCGATCGTGAGCGGCTCGTGCACCGCGCGCAGCACCGCACCCTTCATCACGTTCCCCCCGGCTCGCCGTTCCGTGAAGGCTGACGGCCACCGCGTGGCCGCCACGCTTCACAAAAGCGTGGCGCGCGCAAGGATACGGGCGTGGCGGACGTCGTGGTCGTGGGAGGCGGGCTCGTCGGCGCGGCCTGCGCGTACGAGCTCGCGGGTGACGGCACGTCGGTCGTCGTGGTCGACGCGCACGACGCCGGACGCGCCACCGACGCCGGCGCGGGGATCCTCTCACCCGAGACGGCACTGTCGGCGTCGAGCGACGACGCGTTCGTCGCGCTGGGCGATCTCGCGGGTGAGCACTACCGCGCGCTCGTCCCCGAGCTCGCGGAGGCCGGCGCGCCCGACCCGTGCTACGCGGTGTGCGGCGCGCTGCGCATCGCGTTCCGTGAGGTGGACGACCCGTTCTACGCGGAGAACCGCGCGCGGTCGTTCGCGCGGCACGCCGACGTGCTCGTCGATGTCGCGCCCGACGACGCGTGCGCGATGTTCCCGCCCCTCGCCGGAGTACGCGCCGCGTACTTCAACCCGCGCGGCGCACGGGTCGACGGCCGCGCGATGGCGGCCGCGCTCGTCCACGGCGCGGGGGCGCGTGGCGTGCAGTGGCAGCATGCTCGCGCGTCACGCGTGCGGGTCGACCACGCGCGCGTGACCGCGGTCGAGACCGTCGACGGCGACGAGCTCGCGTGCGGCACGGTCGTCGTCGCCGGAGGCGCGTGGACACCGGAGATCGCGCGGAGCCTCGGATGTGACGTCGCCGTGCGACCGCAGCGCGGGCAGATCGTCCACCTGCGCGTCGGCGGCGACGGGGCGGGCGACACGGCGCGCTGGCCGGTGCTGCAACCGGTCCTCAGCCACTACGTCGTGCCGTGGCCCGACGGGCGCGTCGCGCTCGGGGCGACGATGGAGGAGGTGGGCTTCGACAGCCGCCCGACGGTTGGCGGGATCCGCCAGCTCCTGTCCGAGGGCCTGCGCCTCGCGCCCGGCCTCGCGGACGCGACGTTCCTCGAGGTGCGCGTCGGTCTCCGGCCCGTCAGCGACGACGACCTCCCCGTCCTCGGCGCGGTCCCCGGCGTCGACGGCGCGTTCGTCGCCACGGGGCACGGCGCGAACGGGCTGCTGCTCGGCCCGGTGAGCGCGCGCCTCCTTGCGCAGCTCGTCCGCGGCGACTCACCCGCGCTGGATCTCGCCCCCTTCGCGATCGATCGCTTCGCGCGCTGACTACGCGGCGATCCGATCGAGGAGGGCGCGGACCTCGTCGGTGCCGAACGCGCCGTCGAGACGACCCGCGATCCGCCCGGTGCGGTCGATCCCGAACAGCCACGGCTCGCCCGGCAGGTTCCACTGCGCGACCGTCGGGACGAGATCGTTGCTCGTCGAGTCCTTGTAGATCTCGACGTGGATCATCGTGACGCGGCGGCTGTACGCGTCCTGCACCGACAGCAACTGGTCGAGCACCGGACCGCAGTACCGGCTCTGGCACCGAGCCGGTGTCGCGAACATCACGGCGACGGGCTTCCCCGACGCGATCGCGGTGTCGAGCGAGACCGTGTGCAGATCGCACGCCGGTTGACGCGTGCACAACGGGTTGACGCCCATCGTGTTCGTGATCGTGGGCGACGGCGTGTGCAGCGCCGCGCCGCCGACGATCGGCACCTGCGGCGTGGCGGTGACCTCGAAGTGGAGCTCGGCGTCGGGATGCCCGGGGATGCGCACCACCCCGGCCCAGATCCCGGCCGGCGTGAGCGGCGTGTCGACCACGTACACGCCACGCCCCTTCGGCAACCCGTCCGCGTGCAGCGCGGTCGCGACCGCCGGGCCGGGCGCGCCGCCCGGTGGCCGCAGCGAGAGCGTGCAGTCGGGACCCGCCGCGAACCCGCCGTTGTCGTCCTCCAGCGTGAACGCGAATCGCTCGGGCGCGGCGGACACGTACGGCTCGATCGACAGCACCCCTGCGTCGAGCCCGTTCGCTCGCACGCCGGTACTGGTGCGCCCGCCGGCCGAACCCGAGCTCTTGGAGGAGCACGCGGCGGCGAGCGCGACGAGCGCACCGCCGGCCGCGGTGAGGAAGCCGCGCCGAGAGAGCGACGACCACTCCCGGTCGCGTCCGGCTCCGTCCGTGCTCATCCGTTGCTCCTCCGGGCACGTATGCATCGTGATGACGACGCTCGATACTGCCGGACGGCCGGTGCAGATCGCGCGCGCGCGGCGGTGCGCGTCGAGCGCGTCACATCGCCTGCGC